>DASSGP010000090.1:0-4388 GCA_035693405.1 Rudaea sp.
CAGCGCGATCGCATGCGCCGCGCCGCCCATGTCCTTCTTCATCCAGCGCATGCCGTCGCCGGTCTTCAGGTTCAGGCCGCCGGTATCGAAGCACACGCCCTTGCCGACGAGCGCCAGATGCGGATGCGCGCTGTCGCCCCACGTGAGTTCGGCGAGCCGCGGCGCATTGTGGCTGCCGCGGCCGACCGCGTGGATCGTCGGGAAATTCGCTTTGCGCAATTCATCGCCGACCCACTCGCGATGACTCGCGCCATGGGCCTGCGCGAGCGTTGCGACCTCGGCCGAGAGTTGCGCGGGACCCATGTCCTCGGTCGGCGTATTGACCAGGTCGCGTACCTGCCAGCTGGCTGCCAGCGCCGGCGCGACTGTGCTCAGCGTCACTGCGTCGACGGCAAGCCGCGCCGGTGCGCGCCGGGAGCGGCGATAGCGTTCATAGCGATACGCGCCAAGTCCCCAGCCGAGCGCGACACGCGCCGGATCGAGCTGCGGACCCGCCGATGCAATCCGGGTCGATTCGATCCGGTATGTGCCGGCCGGCAGTGCGTAAGGCAACGCGGCAAGGGTATACAGGTCGTCGCCGCGCGACACGCCTACCAGCACGCAGCGCAACTTGCCGCGCGTGTCGGGCACCAGGCAGAAGCGTCCCGCCTCGCCGCGGAATTCACACTGCCGCGCCCACTGCGTCGCGCCGGCGCCGAGTTTGGCGAGCACGCCACGCAACTGGCCCGCGCTCACCGCAATCAGCGGCGTTGTGCGCGGTGCGCGTCGCAAATCGACCAATGCGTACATCGACCATCCCCCTTGGGCACATGTTGCCGCAACGCAGGATAAAATTCCTGCGCCGAATGACAATGCAAGCAGTGTGCCGGTAGGGCGGCCGTTGTCTCAGACCGCCGAGGCGGCGGCTTCCAGAACATGTGCGAGTTCACTCAAGTCGCGGATGGTGAGGTCCGGCGAAACCGCATGCGTCCAGGCCTCCCCTTTGCGATTCAGCCACGCGCTGCGCATGCCGGCCTGGCTGGCGCCGACGACATCGGTCAGCGGGTCGTCGCCGACGTGCAGAACTTCACCGGGCGGCAGATCGAGCCCGGCGCAGGCCGCATGGAAAATCTCCGCCGCGGGCTTGGCCTTGCCGAAATTGCGCGAGGAGATCGAGAAACGGAAGAAGCGCGCGATGCCGATGCGCTCGAGATCGGCGTTGCCGTTCGACAGGCTCACAAGCGGAAAACGCGCGGCGAGCCGCTCGAGCGCCGGCAGCGCGTCGCCATAACATTCGACCTCGTTGCGCGCGCCGTAGAATTCGGCGAATGCCTGTTCGACGTGCGTCTCGCCGTAACCGTGCGGCGTCAGCGCCGAGCGCAGACACAGCAGCCGCTGCGTCGTGAAGTCATGCGCGAGGTCCGGATTGGCCGCGGCGACCTCGTCGCGCAGCGCGCGCATCGCCGCAATCGGATACTGGTCGGCGACCGGCGGACAATGCGCGCGCAACCACGCGTCGAGGCGCTGCTCGGCGCGCAGCATGACCGGTCCGATCGGCCAGAGCGTGTCGTCCAGATCCAGCGTGATCGCGCGGACGCGCATGAGCGCGGTGCTCAGTGAGCGGGCGACCCCTCGGGCTTGGCCGCCGCTTTTTCCAGCTCGAGGCGCGCCGCGCGATCCTTGGCTTCCTGCGTGCTCGGCGCATTCGGCGCGGTGCGGATCAGATAGTCCGCCGTGGCGACCGGCGCCGACACCGGAGTCCCGCCGATCGTCGCTGCGATTGCCTGCGTTCCCAGGTGTCCGTCGATGAAAGCCACGCGCACGTTCTCGTTGGCGACCAGGTTCGGCGCGTCGGCATAAGGGACAAGGGAGTGCTGGCGCATCAGTTCCTTGACCGGATCGGACGAGGTGTACTGCACGAACTTCTGCACATTCGCGATATTCTTGCCATCCTCGCGCGCCACGAGGAACAACAATGTATACAACGGATAGGAGCCGTCCGTGATCGTCGCCGGCGAGGCGCTCAGACCTTCGACCGAAAGCACCTTGAGCCCATGATTGCCGTTCACGCTGGCCAGCAGGCTGATGCCGAGCGCGTGCGGATCGATCGCGACGCCTTCCTCGAGTTTTTCGATGTTCACGTACAGGCGCGGCACCGATACGGCCTGGTCGCCGTGGTGATACAGCAGGTTGCGCAGGCTGTACTCGATGCCGTCGGTCGGGCTGGCGACCGCATACAGGTTGATCGGCGCGTCTTCGCCGCCGAGTTCCTTCCAGTTGGTCAGACGGCCCAGATAGATGTCGTACAACTGCTTGAGTGTGACGTTGCTGACCGGATTCTTCGGCGAGGTGATCGGCACCAGCGCGTCCCAGATGACCGGGTAGAACGTCAGCTGCTTTTCCTCGGGGCGCTCGGGGGCCGGCGCGCGCGCGCTGCCGGCGATGTCGGCGCTGCCGTCGACTACCGCGTCGAGTCCCGAGATCGTGTTGAACGGCTGCAGTTCAATCTTGCCCTGCTTGGACGTCTCGTAATTTTTTGCCAGCTCGCGGACGAACACGCGCGCGGTCACGCGATCGCCGCGCCAGATGATCGTCGGCAGCGCGACCGCGGCCGCCTTGGCCTTCGGCGCGGCCTTCTTGGCAGCGCCCTCGGCGCTGGCATCAAGACACAGGCAGATCCCCAACAGCAGCGCGAACACGCGCCATGCAACAGACTTGTTCACGGATGAATTCCACGAAAGAGAGGCCGGAAACGCATTATGACGCAGAGCGGCCTCTACTGCATTGACAGAAACTCCAGGGCGCGGTCGCGCACGACTGCCAGCTGCAACTGCCGCGGGTGCTTCTCTGTTAGCGCAGTCAGGTCGGCCAGACCGGCAATCTGAACTTGGCCGACCGCAACGATCAGATCGCCCTGCTTGAGACCGTTTTGCGCGGCACGGCTGCCGGCCGCGACGCGCGTGACGCTGACGCCATTGAGGCCGGTACGCCGCACGCGTTCGCCGACATCCGACAGGTCGGCGCCGGCGATGCGCGGATCGACCTTGCTGCCCTGCGTGCTGCTCAGCTGCTCGGCGGCCAGCGGCACGCTCAGCGTCAGCGCCCTGCCTTCGCGCTGCAGCTTCAGCTCGACGTTGGAATCGACCGGCAGGAGGCCTTCGGCGTTGTACAGGTCATTCTCGTTGTTGACTGGGCGGCCGTTCAGGGCAACGACGATATCGCCGGGCTTGATCCCGGCCGCATCCGCCGGCGAGTTGTCGCGCACCTGGGTGACGACCGCGCCCTGCGTGAGCTTGGTGCCGAGCATGTTGGCGATCTGCTGCGTCAGGTCCTGCGCCTGCACGCCGAGCGTGCCGCGCTTGACCGAACCGGTCGCGATCAACTGGCGCATGACGTCCGCGGCGAGGTTCGACGGAATCGCAAAGCCGATGCCGATACTGCCGCCCGAGGTCGAGAAAATCTGCGAGTTGATGCCGACGAGTTCGCCGCGCAGGTTCACCAGCGCCCCGCCGGAATTACCCGGATTGATCGTAGCGTCGGTCTGGATGAAGTTCTGGAAACCGCGCCCGCCAAGACCCGTGCGATTAAGGCCCGAGACGATGCCGGACGTCGCCGACTGGCCGACGCCGAACGGATTGCCGACCGCAACGACGAAATCGCCGACGCGCAATCGGCCCGAATCGGCGACCGGCAACGCACTGAGGTTCTGCGCCGGGATCTGGATCACCGCGACATCGGTATCCGGATCGGTGCCGACGACCTTGGCCGAGAGCGTGCGGCCGTCGTGCAGCGTTACGGAAACGTCGTCGGCGCCTTCGACGACGTGATTGTTGGTCAGCACATAGCCCTTGCCGGCGTCGATGATGACACCGGAGCCGAGCGATTGCGCGATGCGCTCGCGCGGCACGTTCTGCATGCCGAAGAACTGGCGCAGCAGCGGGTCGTCCATGACTGGATTGCGCACGCGCACGCGCGCCTTCGAATTGATGTTGACGACGGCCGGCACGACGCGCTCGAGCATCGGTGCCAGCGACGGCAGCGCTTGTCCGTCGACCGCCACGGGCAGCGCCGCGTGGGGCGCCCGCGGCGCACAGAAAAAGGTCAGCATCACAATGGCCGCCAGAGCCGCCACGGCGGGCGCGAGGCGCTTGCGGAGCGCGTTTGCAGGCATCTTGAAATCCCTTGTTACAGCCAAAAGTCAGATGATGGACCACAATCGGCGGCGCCGGTTTCCCGACTGTCAAAGTGCTCAGCACGCTTGCGTTTACGGCGAATTTCTGCGGTTCAAGCTGATTCAGAAATACCCCTCGCAAATTATTGAATTTGAAGGCCGAAAAAAACCTTTTGACAACACCTTTTTTCCGGCGTAGTTTGCCAACCCTGATCACAACATCTTGTGCCTGACTTCA
>DASSGP010000091.1:0-6630 GCA_035693405.1 Rudaea sp.
TGGAAGCGCTTGGCGCAATTCGGGCGGACCTGTATTTCATGGGCGTAACCGGCGTACATCCGACCGCAGGCCTGAGCACCGGCGATCTCGAAGAAGCGTATGTGAAGCGTGCTCTGGTGCAGCGGGCAGCGGAAACCGTGGTGCTCGCCTCGTCGGAAAAAATCAATGCCGCATCGGCCTACAAGATTGCCGATGTCGATGTCGCGAGCACGATCATCGTCGAGAAGGCGACACCCTCCCGGCTGACACGCCCGCTGGCCAGAGCAGGCATCAGGATCGTGAGGGCTTAGTTACTCGCTAGCGGTTCTTGCCATCACGATTTCTTGGACCAGATGGCACGGTTCACCCGAGCCGGCGCTCGAATAATCGCGCCATCACGGCATAGCCCAGACGCAGAGCGCTACAGCGCGTACCAGGACGTCGCCGGCCGACTGCCCGACAACACCTCCTCGTAGTGCCTCAGTTCAAAGTTCGGGTATCAATAGTCTGTTCGCGTTGAGCGCCCTCGGAGGCCATGGATGGCCGAGAGAGGCCGCTCAGGGCGAAAAGACTCAGACTTTGGCGCGCCGGAATCAGCGCCAGCGAAGCCGTAGCGTACGAGCACCGGCTTGAGTGCTTCGATCCAGATCGCGTATCCGGCCGGCTGCATGTGCAACCCATCTTCGCGCAACAGTTCGGGCCGCGGCTGCCCGCGCGCATCGAGCATCTTCGTCGTGACGTCGACGAACGTCACGTCCTTCTGCGTGCGCGCCCAGCGCGCGATGCCGCCGTTCGCTGCACGCATTTGCGGCCACATCGCGGCTCGCGCCACGCTTGGCTTGATCGACACATAGGCAATGGCAACGTGAGGTAGATCGCGCCGCGCGCGGGCGACGAAGGCCTTGAAATCATCGATTACCTGTTGCGCCGTGCGTCCTTCGGCGATGTCGTTGTCGCCCGCGTACATGATGATGAGGTTGGGGTGACACGGCGCGATTATCCGATCGGCAAAATACGTACTGTCTGCGATCCGGGAGCCGCCAAAGCCCCGATTGATTGTTGGTACGCCGGGAAAATCTTCGGCCAAAGTCGTCCACATTCGGATCGAGGAACTGCCGACGAACAGGACCGCATGTTGGGGAGGCGGATGCGCCGCATCACCTGCGACAAGATCTGTGATTTCCGCCTGCCATTGTTCGGGCCCGCGAAGCTGCGCGGTCGCGTTGCCACCAACAAGGAGCAGCGCTATCGGTGCGAGAAGCGCCAGCGGCAAGACAATTCGTCGAGTCATCGGAGTACCTGTTGGCTCCGATAAGTATAGCCCCGGCGCCACAACCTCTCTGGGCCATCGACTGGGTCGAAATCAACGCGCACGAATAGCGCATTCGCGGTCAGGAATGGCCACTGGATTACGCGCCGCTCCTGCGGCGCGCTCTCCGCGTCAGCTTCGCGGTTGAAGACCGCGGGAATGACGAACAAACAATTCCAGACCCCCTAGCCCTCGGGCACCACATCAAATGCGACAGTCAGGCGCGTCTGGCCGCCAGTAATCGGCACGGTGCCGTGCCAGAAATACGACGGGAACAACACCAGCATGCCGACTTCCGGACGCACCGCATATTCGGCGTGCAGCGACGGAGTCGTTGCGATGCCCGGTTCGCCGAACCTGAGGACGCCCTCCTGGCTTTGGGCATCGGCCATGGCGTCGGGCAGGTCGATATAGCAGGCCGAGGAAATCCAGCCGCGTGGATGGACGTGGCTGTTGTGATAGCCCGACGTGCGCAGCCGGACCGACCAGCTGCCGTTGAACCGCCAACTTCCATTATTGCGGCGCCTTAGCGGGTCGACGCCGTGGCCGATGTGCGCGAGGTATTCAAGGATCGGCGCAGCGAAAGCTTTGAACAGCGCTTGAATCGCCGGGTCCGCGCTGCGCGTCAGGTCTTCGGTCGTCTCGGTACCGTGGCGTAGCGATTGAAACAACAACGGATGGCCGTGCGGGTTGTGCAGGCGGTCGAGACTGCGCTTCACGTCGGCAAGAAAACTCGCGAGGTCGGGCCATGGCGAGGGCGCTTGCAGCAGCGAGGGCACTACCAATTGTGGATAATTGCACAACTGTGCATAGCGCTCGTCGCCCAGCAGGCGCCAGGCCGTCGTTTGCAGCGCAATGAGGTACTGATCGTCGGGGTTGTTGGCCAGCAACGTCTCGCAGTGGGCCAGTGCGCTGCGCGCATCGCCGACACCGAGTTGCGCGGCGACGACGAGATTGCGCGCCGTGGCGTTGGCCGGCGACGCGCGCAGCGCGCGTTCGGCCAGCGTCAGCGCGATCGCCGGATCGAATTCCAGGGCCGCCAGACTCGCGCGCACGAGCAGCGCCGGTGGTGCCTGCGCGTGCGCGGCCTGTGCAGCCAGACAAGCGTAGGCGGCGCGCGCATCGCCGGCGCCTTGCAGGATCGCGGCTTTGGCCGCCCAGAGCGCGTCGTCGTTGGCGAACGTCTGCAAAGCCTGGTCGAGCTCTGCCGTCGCGGCGCGCGCATCGCCGGTACGCATCCATATCAAGCGGGCGAGATTGCTCTGCGCGTCAACCAAGCGCGGCTCCAAACGCAGGCAGTCGCGTAATGCTTCTTCCGCGCGATCGAAGGCGCCGAGCGCGATCAGGCTACGCGCATGGGTTTGGTACAACGCCGCGGTTCTGCGTCCACGCGTTAGTGCGTTGTCAGCGACGCGCTCGGCTTCGGCATGCCGGGCTGCCGCATCCAGGGCAATCGCCAAGGCATGAGCCGCCGCCAGATTGTCGGGCGAGGCCGCCACGATTTGCCGATAGCCGGCGACGGCTTCGTCCTGACGCCCCAGCGCAGCGAGCGCGGTCACGTGTTGGGTAACCAGCTCCGGATCCGTGTTGCCCGTGGCACACAACGGAGCGGCGACCGCAAGCGCCTGCGCCGGACGCTTGTGATCGTTGTAATAACGGGCGAGCACCAACGCTGCGCCCGGATGCGGCGACGAGCCTGAGACTGCCCGCAACAACAGCGGTTCGGCTTCGCTGCCACGGCCACTGTTGAGCAGCAGCTCGCCGAGGGTTGCCAGCGTCGGTGTCCAGCCTGGGTCGAGCGCCAGTGCCCGGCGCAAGAGTTTTTCGGCGCCGGCGCTATCGCCGAGCGCCTGCTTGGTGCCGGCGAGCAGGCGCAGCGCCTCGACGAACTCGGGGTTGTCGCCGACGATTGCGACGAGCTGATCGTGAGCAGCGCGGAAACTGCCAGCTTGCAACAACGCACTGGCGCGTCGCATTGCATCGATGAGCGCGGGAGAAGTCGTCGACATCAGTTTCAAGGTTAGCAGGTTGGGGCCTTTGCTTGCCTTCCACCCCACCCCTCCCGGCGGGAGAGGAGCTCAGAGCGCAGCCTCGGAGGCGTCCACTGCTCCAGCGTGAGAATCACTCTGATTGATCTGGACGCTCGCTCAGGGCTCGAATGATCTCGATTTCGCGCGCACGATACGGCGTGCCGTCCGCGCGGAAGAGATCGTGCAGCCACACAGGCGGCTCGACCGAGACGTAGGGATGCTGCCACGAATCCCACGGCAAGCGCGTCTGCTCCTTGCCATCCACGAGCCCCCAGTTGAATGCCGCGACTCGGTACTTCTTCGCCAGCGGCAGA
The DNA here is from genome assembly GCA_035693405.1 of Rudaea sp. GTDB lineage: Bacteria > Pseudomonadota > Gammaproteobacteria > Xanthomonadales > Rhodanobacteraceae > Rudaea. The sequence continues at coordinate 3,633 of DASSGP010000091.1, forward strand.
ATCTGATCGATCGTGCTGCCGACCGTGCGCGCCATGTATTCGGTACAGATCAGCGGACGTTGCTGCGCCTGCAGCCACAGGACGTGGCGCTCGAAATCTTCCGGCCACTGGTAGTTGTGGAACGAGATCACGTCGGACTCATCCACCTGCATGCGCTCGAACGGCGTCATCGTTGCGCGCGATGACCAGTCGTCGTGGTCTTTCCACAGGCCGCTGGTCAGAGGCTGCGCCGGGTCCTGCGCGCGCGCCCAGGCAAATACCTGCGGCATCAGCGCGGAAACCAGGCGATTTTTGTCCTTCGCATCGGTTTTCGGATAGGCCGTGCTCGGTTCGTTGTCGGGCTCGTTCCACAAGTCCCAGCCAAGAACGCGCTCGTCCCTGGCAAAGGCGCCGACTACGCCCTCGACATAGGCCCGCAGACGCGGGTATTCGTGCGCGTCGACAAGCGCCCGCGCGGACGGACTTTGCACCCAGCCGGAGTTGTGGATGCCCGGAATCGGCGGGTGTTGGGGCCCGAGGTGCGGCTCGGGATCCCAGCATGAGTCGAACAAGACGAACAATGGCTTGATGCGATGTCGCGCCGCGATCGTCAGGAATTGGTCGACACGTTTGCGGAATCCCGGCGCATCGTGTTGCCAGAGAAGGTCATGCAGAAAGACCCGCACCGTATTCATGCCGATCGACTGGGCGAGCGCCAGCTCCTTGTCGATCGTCGCCGGGTCGAACGTATCGGCCTGCCACATTTCGAGCTGATTGATCGCATTCGCCGGAATGTAGTTCGCGCCGACCAGCCAGGGTTGGCGCGCGTACCATTCGTTCGCCTGGTCCCTGGTCCAGCGTTCTCGCGCCCCGGCCAACGCCGGAAGCGTACAAGCCAGGGCAATGCAGAGCGCGAGCGCGCGAGGAAGATTCATGAACCCGTGCGCGTCAGCTTCGCCTTGCCGTTCGCATCGCGGGTGATCACGATGTCGTAGTGCTTGCCACGGAACGCAATGTGCTTCAGCGTCAAGGACTTCCATTGCGGCGGCAGTGCCGGCGCATAGGCTTCGTCCAGACCCTTGTCGTCGATGCGCAGGCCGCTCAAGCCGTAGACGAAGCTCTGCACGAAGCCTGCTGAAGTCGCCAGGATGTAGCCGGCGTTATTCGCCGCGGTTTCGGTGCGCACGTTGAACGGCGCCTTGAGGAAGCCGACCAGGTTGCGCTCGATCCACTCGCCCGCGGCCTTCGCATCGCCGGTTTCAGCGGCACCGACGGCGAGCATGACCATCATCATCTCGTTCGGGTCATCGCCGTGAACCTTGAGCTCGTTGAGCTGGAAGTCGAAATCGTTCTTGCGCACTTGCGGCGACATGGCCAGATCGAGATTCGGATACATGAGCCAGGCGAGCGACGACCCCATCCAGGTGATCTTGTCGTGCGGCACGCTTTCGTCGAAGTCGAGGTGGCGCTGTTCGGCATCCTTGAACGGGATATACATCCTGCCTGCGATTTCGCTCCACTTCGGATCGGATTTTTCGCCGAGGATCTTGGCCGCGCTAACCGCGATGTTCAGCGCCTTGCGTGCCGCCGCATTGGTGAACGAATCGTTCGGCACATCGTTGTAGGCCTCGTCGGGCGAGGTTACGTGATGGATTTCGTAGCGGTTGTCGTCTTTGTTGTAGGTGACGCGGCTCACCCAGAACTGCGCGATCTCGCTGATCACCGGCCAGCCGTATTGCCTGAGCCAGTTCTTGTCCTCGGTGGCGAGGTAGTACTGCCACTGCGCGATCGCGATATCGGCGTTGACGTGGATTTCGCGGTACACCTCATAGGCGAAATGCGGCGTGTGATCGACGCCGGTTTCCGGATCGGATTCCCACGGATACATCGCGCCCTGAGTGTTGAACTGCTTCGCCCGGTCGCGAGCGGGCTGCAGCGTCCGATGGCGGAACATCACGATCGGCTTGGCACGTTCCGGATGTAGCAGCAACAACGATGGGAACACCCACGAATCCGAATCCCAGAACGCATGGCCGGCGTAGTTCGGCGTCAGCGCACAAGCGCCCATCGGCCACGCCGTCCCAACGGTCGTATTCGACAGCAGATAGTAAAGATCGGAATGGATCGCCGTCTGCACGCTTGCATCGCCTTCGACGACGATGTCGGACTTCCACAGCTCGTGCCAGGCGGCCTGGTGCGCAGCGAGCAGTTTGTCGAAGCCGGTAGCGCGGCCCGCCGCGGCCAGCTCCAGAGTCGCCTTCGCGTCGCCACCCCAATTCTGCCGCGCTATCGCGACGTACTTGGTAAATGTATAGGTTTTTCCTTTTTCCAGCCTGGCGGTGAGATTCAGCGACAGCTTGAACGGGCCTTTCTCGAGTTTCACGTCTTCGACGGCGAGTCCCGGCGGCAGGGAAATCGCCGCGGCCTCGGCCATCGACAGACCTTGCTCGGCGCGACCGTCGAGCCAGAGCGTAAGGTCCTTGGCGTCACCGTCGGCAGCGGAAACCCGCGTCACGCCGTGATACCACACCGCGTCGCGGTCGGACATCGGTATCGGCTTGTTGTCGAGTGTTTGCCCGCTCGCGATCACTGCAGCGATCATCTCGTCGCCGCTCAGCTTGGCAATCGGGAAGCGCGGTGAATGCTCGGACCACAGGCGGATCGGGAACGTAAGCTGCACGGTGCCGTCGAACTGGGGAGTAATCGACAACTGCGTCGCGGCCAGGTGGTTCGCTGCCTGGCTGACGAACGTCGTGACTTTCACATCGGTGGACTTGTTCGCGTAGACGAAGCGGTAGCTCGTCGTCAGCGTGGCGTCGCGCATGTTCAAAGTTTGCGCGTAGTCGGTGAAAATGTGCGGCGCCACGCGGGTCGAGTTCAGCCAGCCGCCGCCGGGGTTGTAGTCGATTTCGCTCCAGCCGGGAATCGCGGCGGGACGCGAGATATCGTCCTTCGCGTAATCCATGAAGGCGACCATGTAGGCCATGTTGCCCTCGCTGCCGCGCACCGAGGTCATCGT
>DASSGP010000092.1:0-7712 GCA_035693405.1 Rudaea sp.
CCCCGCCCCAGCAGGTCAGGAGAATTTCATGTCAGCCAAGCCGCGCGCTACCTCCCCCAATCAATTGCTTGCCGCGTTGCCGCGCAAGGAGCGTGACGCCTTCCTGGCCGACTGCACCCTGGAGAAATTGGTTTTCGGCACTGTCCTCTACGAGCAGGGAGAGCGCATGCGTCACGTCTATTTTCCCACCGAGGGCTTCATCTCGATGCTCATAACCGTCGATGGCCATTCGACGCTCGAAGTGGGCATGATCGGCAGAGAAGGCATGTGTGGGCATGCGCTGAACCTGGGCGGCGACGTTTCCTCGCTGCGCGCGCTGGTGCAGGGCGCCGGGGCAGCCTGGCGCATGAAGACTGCGACATTCCAGCGTCATCTGGAACGCATGACAGCGTTGCGCAAGGTCCTGGGACGATACGTCCACGTCGTTCTCGGCCAGCTTTCACACGCCGCTGCGTGCCTGCGTTTCCATGTCGTCGAAAAGCGGCTCGCGCGATGGCTGCTGATGACCCAGGACCGCGCGCACACCGATTCGTTCAGCGTGACGCAGGAATTTCTGGCGTTCATGCTCGGCGTACGCCGCTCCGGCGTCACCACCGCTGCCGGCATTCTGCAGTCCCGCAAACTGATCAGTTACACGCGCGGCAAGATGACGATCCTCAATCGCCGCCGCCTCGAAGCTGCTGCGTGCGCGTGCTATCGATCCGACCTCGACGCCTACAGGCTCGGTATGGCTGGGCCGGCGAAAAGCTGACGAACCGCCGACGCGCCTGCCTCCTCCAGCATCGCCGTGGCGCGCGCACAGACGTGCTCGACGGTGAAGCCATACTCGTGCAGCAACACCTCGGCTGGCGCCGAAGCGCCGAAGCGCTCGACGCTGAGCACTGCGCCGCGATCGCCGACGTAACGGTCCCAGCCTTGCGCAACGCCCAATTCGACAGCGAGGCGCGCCGTCACCGTCGGCGGCAACACGGCATCGCGCTCGGCTTGCGGCAACCCTTCGAACAATTCCCAGCTCGGCATCGATACACAGCGCACGGCGATACCTTGCGCTTGCAGCTGTTCGGCGGCAGCGATGATCAGCCCGACTTCCGAGCCCGACGCGATCAGGATCAAGTCAGGCTTTCCATTCGGCGCATCGCCCAATACGTACGCTCCGCTGCGCAAACCATCGGCTGCGGCATAGCGCTTGCGATCGAGCGTCGGCACATCCTGTCGCGTCAAGGCGAGAACCACAGGACCGTCGCGCGCTTCGAGCGCAATGCGCCAGGCGACTGCGGTCTCGTTCGCGTCGGCCGGACGGATGACGATCACGTTCGGAATCGCCCGCAGATTGGCCAGCTGTTCGACCGGCTGATGCGTCGGTCCGTCCTCGCCGAGCGCGATGCTGTCGTGCGTGAATACGTGCACGACGTGCAATCCCGACAGCGCGGCCAGGCGGATTGGCGGCCGCATGTAGTCGGAGAAAATCAGGAACGTCGCGCCGTACGGAATGAAACCGCCATGCGCGGCGAGGCCGTTGACGATCGCGCCCATCGCATGTTCGCGCACGCCGAAGTGCAGGTTGCGTCCGGCCTGGCTCCATCCTCCACCCGCGGAGCCTTGTTCGTCGCCGCCGGCGGCCGGCGGATTGAAGTCACCAAGGCTCTTCAGTGCGGTTTTTGTCGACGGGTCGAGGTCGGCCGAGCCGCCGATCAGCGCGGGCAATCGCGGCGCAATGGCATTCATGACCTTGCCGGAGGCCTCGCGCGTCGCGATGCCCTTGGTATCGGCCGCGAACACCGGGATGTCGGCGTCCCAGCCCGGCGGCAGTTCGCCGCGCAGCCGGCCCGCGAGTTCTTCATGCAAGTCGGGAAACGCATTCGCATATGCAGCCATGCGCTCATTCCATTGCGCCTCGGCCTGCGCGCCGCGTTCGATCGCCTCGCGGAAACGCGCGAGCGCTGCATCGGGAATCAGGAAATCCGGCTCAGTCGGCCAATCGAGTTTCTGTTTGGTCTTGCGCACGTCGTCCACGCCGAGCGGAGAGCCGTGCGCCTTGAAGCTGCCCTGCTCGGGCGAGCCGTAGCCGAGGTGCGTGCGCACCAGAATCAGCGAGGGTCGCGCGATTTCCGCGCGCGCCTCCTCGATCGCGGCATTCAATGCGGACAGGTCGTTGCCGTCCGTCACCACAATCGTGTGCCAGCCATACGCCGCGAAACGGGACGCGCGATCTTCGGAAAACGTGATGTCGGTCGAAGCGGCGAGGGTGACCGTGTTGTCGTCGTACAGGCAGACGAGCTTGCCGAGCTGCAGATGTCCGGCAAGCGACGCCGCCTCGGACGCGACACCTTCCATCAGATCGCCGTCGCTGACGAGCGCATAGGTGTGATGATCGATGATGGCATGATCGGGACGGTTGTAGCGCGCGGCGAGATGCGCTTCCGCAACTGCCATGCCGACGGCATTCGCCATGCCCTGGCCGAGCGGACCGGTCGTGACCTCGACGCCCGGCGTGTGCCCGCGCTCGGGGTGGCCCGGGGCCTTGCTGCCCCACTGGCGGAATTGCCTGATGTCGTCGAGCGAAAGGTCGTATCCGGTCAGATGCAGCAAACTATACAAAAGCGCCGAACCGTGCCCGGCCGAGAGCACGAAACGATCGCGATCGCCCCACTGCGGGTTGCGTGGGTTGTACTTCAGCCAGCGGGTCCACAGCACGTACGCCATCGGCGCGGCGTCGAGCGGCAGGCCCGGATGTCCGCTGTTGGCCTTTTGCACCATGTCGACGGACAGGAAGCGCAGTGTGTTGATGCATTGCTGATCGAGTGATTCGGTCATGGATAACTCCATCGAAGCGGCGATGCGGCGAATCAACGGGAGCTTCGCGCGGCCGTGTCGCGGCGGCACTTGCTCTTGTCGGCGTTGGCGACTTCGAGCGTTGGCCGCGCGTGAGTGCCGCCGCTGCGGCTCTGATCGTCCCAAAAGCGCAATCCGCCATGAAATGCCGCGAGGTCGTCACCGAGGCGGGTGTGGGGCGGCAGGCGTTTCAGTCGTCGCGCGTTGCCGCCGCCCAGGACGATTTCGTCAGGCTGCAGCGCGTTGCGAAAATCGCTGACGACTTGTTGCACCTTGGCGCGCCACTTCTTGTCGCCCAGGCGCTTGCGTGCGTGATCACCGACATAGTGTTCGTAGTCGCGGCCCTTCCTCCATTGCAGATGGGCCAGCTCCATCGGCACGACGACGCGGTCGACGATGAGCGCCGAGCCAAGGCCCGTTCCCAGACCGAGAAACAGCATCTTGCCGCCGGCGTAATTGCCGAGCGCCTGCATCGCCGCGTCGTTGTGGATCCTCACCGGCCGGCCGAATGCCGCCGCGAAATCGAAACCGACCCAGCCCCGGCCCAGATTCTGCGGCTCGCGCACGGGCTGGCCGCCGGCGACCACGCCGGGATAGCCGATCGACACGGCGTCGTAGCGCCAGGTCCGAGTGAGCTTCAACACCTGATTCACCATGTCGGCCGCGGTCAGTTGCGGCCCCGATGGATACTGCTGCGGATCGGCGTGGTCCGTGCTCGCGTACTTGACGTGAGTGCCGCCGACGTCGACGACGAGTATCTTCATCGCTTGACCGGACTTGTTGGACATATCCACTCCCGTCAGTTGTCTGCCAGCGCCGCGTCGACGATCGCCTGGGCTTCGCCCAGGATCTCGCGCAGATGCGCTTCGCTGCGAAAACTCTCTGCATAGATCTTGTACACGTCCTCGGTGCCGGAAGGGCGCGCGGCGAACCAGCCGCCGGCCGACGTCACCTTGATCCCACCGATCGGCGCATTGTTGCCCGGTGCGCGATCGAGCACGTTCTCGATTTTCTCGCCGGCCAGCAACGTGCTGCGCACCTGCTGCGGCGAGAGTTTTGCCAACTTCGCCTTTTGCGCCGGATTCGCTGCGGCATCCACGCGATCGGTGAACGGTTCGCCCAAGTCTGCGACGAGATCGCGGTACAGTTCGCCTGGATCCCGGCCGGTGCGCGCGGTCATTTCAGCGGACAGCAAGGCCGGCGCGATGCCGTCCTTGTCGGTCGACCACGCCGAGCCATCGCGCCGCAGGAACGATGCCCCCGCGCTTTCCTCGCCGCCGAAACCGAGCGAGCCGTCGAGCATGCCGGCGACGAACCACTTGAACCCGACCGGCGACTCGAACAGTGTGCGGCCGAGCCGTTTCGCCACGCGGTCGATCAACGCCGTGCTGACCAGCGTCTTGCCAATCGCAGCACCGGGACTCCACTGCGGCCGGTGCCGGAACAGGTAGTCGATCGACACGGCGAGATAGTGGTTCGGCCGCAGCAAGCCGCTGCTGCGGGTCACGATGCCATGGCGGTCGTGATCGGTATCGCAGGCGAACGCCACGTCGTAGCGATCCTGCATGCCGATCAGGCGCTGCATGGCGTAGGGCGACGACGGATCCATGCGAATGCGGCCGTCCCAATCGACCGTCATGAAACCGAACTGCGGATCGACCTGGTCGCTTACAACCGCAAGATCGATGCGATAGCGCTCCGCAATCGGCGCCCAGTAGTGGACGCCCGCACCGCCGAGCGGGTCCACGCCCAAACGCAGGCCGGCGCCGCGAATCGCGTCGAAGTCGATCACCGCACCGAGATCGCTGACATACGCATCGAGAAAATCATGCTCGTGCGTGGTCTCTGCCCGTAGCGCCCGGGAAAACGGCACGCGGCGCACGTCTTTGATATTGTCGCCGAGCAACGCGTTGGCGCGATCCTGGATCCAGCCGGTGACGTCGGTATCGGCCGGTCCGCCATTCGGCGGGTTGTACTTGAAGCCCCCATCCTCCGGCGGATTGTGCGACGGTGTGACGACGATGCCGTCGGCCAGTCCTGTCGTGCGTCCGCGGTTGTGGGTGAGGATCGCGTGCGATATCGCCGGCGTCGGCGTGAACTCACCACCCCTGGCGATCCGCGTTTCGACCTGGTTCGCAGCGAACACCTCCAGCGCACTTTCGAGTGCCGGTTGCGACAGCGCATGCGTGTCGATGCCGATGTACAGCGGGCCGTCGATGCCTTGTTTCTTGCGGTAGTCGCAAATCGCCTGGCTGATCGCCAGCACGTGCCATTCGTTGAAGCTGTGCCCGAACGAACTGCCTCGGTGTCCGGACGTACCGAACGCGACGCGCTGCGCCGGGACGCCGGCGTCGGGCCGCAGATCGACATAGGCGGCAAGCAACTTCGGCACATCGACCAACAGCGATTCAGGCGCCGGCTTGCCGGCAAGAGGATTGACCGGTGGGCCCATGTGCGGTGGCTCGGAATCCAAATGGTCCATTTCAGCCGCCGGCCTCCGCAGTCAACGCAACGCTCTTGTCGGCGATCCGCTTGAGAAGTTCCTGCCACGACTTGACGAACGCTTTCGCGCCATCGACCTGCAATTGCGTCGCCAGCGCATCGACATTCACGCCGGCCCGCGCAAATCGCGCCAGCATGACTTCCGCGTCGCCGCCGTCGGTTGCCATGACACCGTCGACTTTGCCGTGGTCCGCAAATGCCTTCAATGTCTTCTCCGGCACTGTGTCGATCGTGTCTGGCGCAGCAAACGCTTCGACGTACAACGTGTCGGATGCATTGGGATCTTTGGTTCCGGTGCTCGCCCAGAGCAGGCGTTGCGGTCGCGCCCCGGCCCTGGACAACTTCAGCCAGCGCTCGGAGGCCAGCAGCTTGCGATACGCAACATACGTGCGCTGGCCGATCGCAATGCCGAGTCGGTTGCGCAGTTCGGGCGGCACGCTTTCGCCCACGGCTTTGTCCCAGCGGCTCACGAACAGCGACGCGACCGATGCGACGTCCGGCGTGCGGCCGGCGGCAATACGCCGCTCGATGCCGCGCAGATACGCCTCCGCCGCCGCGGTGTATTGCTGCGCCGAGAACAACAGCGTGACGTTGATCGGCACGCCGTTGAAGATCGACTCCTCGATCGCCGGGACGCCTTCGGGGGTGCCCGGAATCTTCACGAACAGATTCGGCCGATCGGCTTGTTTGTGGATTTGCCGCGCCGCATCGATGCTGCCTTGCGTATCGGTGGCGAGCAGCGGCGAGACCTCCATCGACACCCAGCCATCGACGCCGTCGGTCCGGTCAAACACCGGGCGAAACAGGTCGGCCGCGCGGCGCAAATCCTCGAGCGCCAATTCGATGAACAGTGCTTCGCCGGACTTGCCGGCCGTCGCCTTGGCGCGAATGCCGGCGTCGTAGGCGTCGCCGCCGCCGATCGCCTCGTCGAAGATCGTCGGATTCGAAGTCAAGCCCGTCACCGCGAACTCGTCGATGTACCGGCGCAGGCCACCACAGTCGAGCAGCTCGCGCGTGATGTTGTCCAGCCAGATGCTCTGGCCGACATCGCGCAACAAACGGGTCTTGTTCATGTCCACTCTCCTTCGATTTCGGCTTACGCGACCGGCACGCGGTCACTCGTCAGACCAGGAACGATCCTCTGCTCGAGCAAATCTGCAATATGATCGATGCACATGTCGGGCGCCGGATCGAAGACGGTATTGCGCGATTCCGCCGCGTAATGTCCCTGACGCACGAACACCGTCGTCAGTTGCGGGCCGAGCAGGCGCTTCATCGCGACCAGCAGCTGCGGCTTGTCGTCGACCATCACGTAATGCGTCGCCGGAAAGCGCCGGCGCATGGCGTCCAGCGAACGCTCCTTGTGCACACCGACGATGACGCGGCCGTCGACCGCGTGCCAGATTCCGGAGCGCTGGATCTTGCGCGGCTGGAATACGATATCCCCGTCCGAAAGGATTACCGGCAGGCCGAGCGTATGCAAATGCGCAACTGTTTCCAGCGCGCCAGGATACAGACGCTCGGCAAACGGATACTCGAGCATGAACTGCGACATCAGCAACAGTTGCGGATCCTCTTCGAGGCCGGTGCGGAATTTCTGCAGCGTCGTCAAATAATCCGCGTAGCCGAGCTGGCTACGCAGCGCGGCAAAAATCGCCCAGTAGCGCTCGCATTCGGTGGCGCCAAACAGCTGTGTCAGGCGATCGCCGAGATCTGCGGCAAAGCGGTCGTTGTCGAGCAGCGTGTTGTCGACATCGAGCAGGATCACCACGCCATCGTCCATTAGCATGGCGGACTCCGTTCGGGTTTTGGATCGTGCCAGCCTCGTTCGCCGGAAATGATACGGCGCGCCTCGGCCGGGCCCCAGGTGCCGGGTTCGTATTCGCCAACCGGTTCGCGGCTCGCTAGCGCGGGTTCGACCACGGACCACGCCGCCTCGATCGCTTCATCGCCGGCGAACAGCGCGGCGTCGCCGCGAATCGCGTCGCCGAGCAGACGTTCGTACGGCAGCTCTTCGCTGCGCGGCTCGTGCCGCGCGATCAACTCCACCGGCTCGCCGCGCATCTGCTCGCCGGCCTGCTTGACCCGGGTGCCGATCGCGATCACGACTTCCGGGCCGAGGCGAATGCGGAAATAGTTTGAAGTTCCGGGACTGATATCGTCGAACACCGCGAGCGGCGGACACTTCAGGTTGACCATCACCTCGGTTGCCGTGACCGGCAGGCACTTGCCGGCGCGGATATAGAACGGAACGCCCGACCAGCGCCAGGAATCGATTTGCAGACACAACGCGACGCTCGTCTCGACCTGCGAATCGGCGGCGACTCCCTTCTCGTCCCGATAGCCGCGGAACTGGCCACGCACGACTTGCGCCGGAT
>DASSGP010000093.1:0-3335 GCA_035693405.1 Rudaea sp.
ACATTTCACATCACTCCACATCGTAGATTTTCTCCAAACGGTTTGATTGATCGCCAGTCGACGTGCGCGGATTTCATTCCGTTGCCGGCTACTGATACGAACGCCGAAGTGCAAACCCGCCGTACTGCGGTTGTGCGATACCAGGCTTGCGACCCATAACGCCCGCGCCGGCCGCGGGAAGACTGGCCGCCGGGTCTTCACGGCTCCCTGTAGGACGCCTCCGGCGATCGCGAGCAACGCTCCAGCGCACCCGTTGCTTAACCTTTGGGCGGCAACAATGTCAGGTTCTCCTTCGCCAAGCCTGCGGTAATTCGGCGCGCATCCTGCCGATCTGCTCGCGCTGCTCGGCAAAGTGCGCAACGACGCTCGGTTCGTCGGCGCGCAGTTCCTGATCGCGATGGAAGGCTAACCGTGGAGTAGGCGCGCGCTCGAGTGGGCGCTGACCGCGGCCGGTGTTGCGCTGGACGATCGCGCGCCGCCGCCAGAAGGCCGGCGCACTGCACAAGTATACAAAGCCGTATCTACAGCCACTCCAGCAGGAACCAGGCGTCGATCGACGAACCGGGCGCGAGCGCGGCTGGCTCGAGATTGAATGCGTCGGGCGGGCCGCTCTGCGGTTCGATGCAGGTGGCGTGCGCTGGCTGGTCGTAGACGACCCAATGCGCACAGTTCGAAGTTAGGCGCAGGCGCTGTCCGCCGCGCTCGAGCAACACCGGTCCGCTGTTGACGAAGCAGTTGTCCCACGGTCCAGGCACCGTTTCCTGCAGCGGGCGTACCGCGATGCCCTCGGCGTCGAGTGGATAGACCGCGCTCGGTTTGAATTCGAGCCGGTCAGGCTTGCCGAACCACGGATGCCAGCCGATGACGGCCGGCATCGCGCGCTTGCCGGCGGTCAGGGACAGACGCATCCGCAGCGCGTTGTTCTGAACTTCGATGCGCTGCGTGGCGCTACCGCCGAACGGCCAACGCGCATCTTCCGGCAGCTGCAGCGTCAGTTCCGCATGCACGGGGGAGCGTTCTTCCACATGCCAGGGCAAGGCGAATCCGACGCCATGAATCGCGTGTCCGCCGAAGTTCAGCGGAAGCTGCCAGGCGCGTCCCTCGAATTCGAATCGGCCGCGGCGGATCCGTCCGGCCCACGGCAGCATCGGATAGCAGCCCCAGGCGATCATCGCCGCGTTGCGCTCGCTGTGGCCGACCAGCCATGCGACATCGTCGCGCACGATCTGGGCGATGCGGCCGCCGGCCGCGGGGGCAACGTCGACCACGAGCGGTCCGGAACCCAGGCGCATCAGGGCACCGGGCGCCAGCGAGCCTGGTGCGCGGTCCGGCGAAGGCGATCCCGCGTCAGTCTCCATACGGGTGGATCGTCGCGATCCGGCCGGAGGCGTCGTGGCGCAACCCGGTCACCTTGACCGAGCGCAGATGACTCTGGCCACCGGAAAGGATTGCGTCGTGGTAGAACAGGTACCAGTTGCCGCGAAACTCGCAGATCGAATGGTGCGTGGTCCAGCCGACGACCGGAGTCAGAAGCTGGCCTTGATAGGTGAACGGTCCGTACGGATTGTCGCCGATCGCATAACACAGAACGTGCGTGTTGCCAGTCGAGTACGAAAGGTAGTAGCGGCCGCCGTACTTGTGCATCCACGGCCCTTCGAAATAGCGGCGCCCGTGATCGCCCGCGAGCAACGGTCGTCCGTTCTCTTCGACGATGCGCAACTCGCGCGGCGCTTCGTCGAATTGCTTCATGTCGGCGCTCAGCCGGGCGATGCGCGGGCCAAGCGCCGGTGCATCCGGAGCCGGCTCTTCGTTCGTGGCGGAGTAGACGTTGTCGCGATACTTCTGCAGCTGGCCGCCCCAGATTCCGCCGAAGACCATGTAGAACGCGCCGTCGTCGTCGGCCAGCACGGCCGGATCGATCGAATAGCTGCCCGCGATCGGCTGCGGCTCGGGCACGAACGGGCCTTCGGGACGCTCGCCGACGGCCACGCCGATCTGGAAGATTCCGTCGGCGCGCTTGGCCGGAAAATACAGGTAGTACTTGCCGTTCGTGCTGGCGGCGTCCGGCGCCCACATCTGCCTGACCGCCCACGGCACGTCCCTGACATGCAATGCCGTGCCGCAGTCGACGGCCTCGGCATCCGGCGAGTCCATGCGCAAGACATGGTAGTCCTCCATCGCGTACTGGTCGCCCAGATCGTTGTGCGCGATCCCGGCGTCGATGTCGTGCGAAGGATAGATGTACAGCCTGCCCTCGAACACGTGAGCCGACGGGTCGGCAGTATAGATATGCGTGACCAGCGGTCGCGATATTGCCCGCGCCGCCAGCGCTTCGAGATCGTCTCGATCGGTGTTGTCGGCCATGTCGATCTGTTGCGGTCAGTCAGAGTCGGCGATCATGCGGGCGTAGCCACGCCGGCGCGACGCGCGCCGAGGTCGCGCTCGATACGCGACTCCATCGACTTGTCGAGTTCATAACCAAACAGCAGCGCCACCCCGAGCAGGAACGGGATCGAGCAGTACACGCTGACTGCCAACTGGATACCGTGCACGACCTCCGGTCCCTGCGTTGGTAAGGTCGCGTCATAGCCGTACGCCGCCAGGATCGCCGCGACCAGAGAGCCACCGAGCGACAGCCCGAACTTCAGACCGCACAGCATCGCCGAGAAGACGATCGCGGTAGCGCGGCGATGATTCTTCCATTCCGAGTAGTCGGCGACGTCGGCGATCATCGCCCAGAGCAGCGGAATCGTGATGCCGTAGAAGAAGCCGTGCAGGATGTACGACACGACGACCAGGCCGATCGATTGCGGCGAATAGAACCAGAACGCCAGCAGGCACAAGGTCGAGACCAACAGCGCGCCGCCGAACACGTCGCGCTTGCCGAAGCGGTCGGCGAGCGGCTTGGAAAACCCGATGCCGATGATCATGAAGATGATGCCGCCGGCATTGAACAGGCTGAACGCCGATGTCGGCGCGTCTTTCGGCCACTGGAATTCGGTCAGGCCGGCGCCGACCAGCGCATGGTTGAGGCCGGCGATGAGCGCGTTGAATCCGATGCCGTCGAGAAACTGCGCGAGCTGCGCCGCGTCGAGGTAGTACTTGAAGTAGTAGACGTACATCCCGCCTTTCAGCGCGAGATTGACGAACACGAGGATCGTCAGGGCGAGCATGACCAGCCACGGCCGGTTGTGCACGAGATCGGCCAGATCCTGGCGCACGCTCGACTTCTGCTCGGCTGCCGGTACGATGCGCTCCCTCGTCGTGAAGAACGCGATCAGGAAGAACAGCGATCCGGTGATCGCGAACACCGCCATCGTCCGTTCGAAGCCGCG
>DASSGP010000094.1:0-7735 GCA_035693405.1 Rudaea sp.
ATTTCGCTCGGCGCGAGCATTTATGAGATCGCGCCGTCGCTTTGCACCGAGTGTGTCGGGCATTTCGACACCCCGCAGTGCGTCGAGGTCTGCCCGGTCGAGTGTATTTTTGTCGATCCGGATCACACCGAGACGCGTGAACAATTGCTGGCCAAATACCAAGAATTGACTGGAGAGACGAAGAAGTGAGCAAGCGCACATTCGAAAGAGTCGGCAAGAGCGCATTTGCCGTGTTGCTGCTGTTGACGGCGCCGGCGCTTGCCGCGGCGGCCGAGCCGACGCCGAAAACCGGCAAGGCGGCGATCGCCAGCGCGCACAAGCTGGCCACGGATGCCGGTTTCGAAGTGATCGCGCAGGGTGGCAATGCGTTCGATGCGGCGGTGGCGGTCGCGGCGGCGCTGTCGGTCGTCGAGCCGCACAGTTCGGGCATTGGCGGCGGCGGCTTTTTCCTGCTGCACCGCGCGAGCGATGGCAAGGACACGATGATCGACGCGCGCGAAACTGCGCCGGCTGCAGTCGACGCGAAGAAATATCTCGACGCCGAGGGCAAGCTCGACGCGGACAAGGCGCGCAACGGTCCGCTCGCAGCGGCGATTCCGGGCGAGCCGGCCGGACTGGTCTGGCTCGCGCAGCACTACGGCAAGCTGCCGCTGGCAAAGTCGTTCGCGCCGGCGATTCGCATCGCGCGTGAAGGATTCCAGCCAGACGAGCGCTTTCTCGAGGGAATCGCCACGCGCATCGACGTCATCAAGCGCTATCCCGGGTCGGCCGCGTTGTACCTGGACAACGGCGCCGCGCCGAAGCCCGGCTGGGTATTCAAGAACCCGGACATCGCCGCGACGTTCGAACTGATCGCGACAAAGGGCAACGAGGGCTTCTATCATGGCGAATTCGCCAAGCGGCTCGTCGACGGCATCAATGCGGCCGGCGGCAACTGGTCGCTCAAGGATCTGGCCGACTATCAGGTCAAGGAGCGCACGCCGCTGACGATCGACTACCGCGGCTGGCGCATCGTCACGGCGCCGCCGCCGTCGTCGGGCGGCATCGCCCTTGCCGAAATGCTGAACATCCTCGGTGGCTACGACCTGGCCAAACTCGACCGCGTGCATCGCCTGCACCTGATCATCGAGTCGATGCGCCGCGCGTATCGCGATCGGGCGACTTATCTGGGCGATCCCGACTACGTAAAGATGCCGGTCGCAGAATTGACCAGCCCGCTGTATGCGGCCGGCCTGCGCGCCTCGATCCACCCGGACAAGGCGACGCCGAGCGACTTGTTGCCCGGCTACCTGGAGCCGGACGAGCGCACCGAGACTTCGCATTTCTCGATCATCGACGCGGAAGGCAACTCTGTCGGCGGCACGCAGACGGTGAACCTGTACCTCGGCGATGCGCTCGTCATCCCCGGCACCGGGTTCGTGATGAACGACGAAATGGACGACTTCGCGCTGCTGGCCGGCGCGCCCAACGCGTTCGGTCTGGTCGGCGGCGACGCCAACGCGCCAAAGGCCGGCCGCCGGCCGCTGTCGTCGATGACGCCGAGCTTCGTGATTGGCAAGGATCGCCAGATGGTAATCGGCACGCCGGGAGGCAGCCGCATCATCACGATGGTGCTGGAGGGGATCCTTGCGTTCATCGATGGCGATCTGCCGGCGAAAATCGCCGCCAACCCGCGCTACCACCATCAGTATCTGCCCGACGTCGTTTCGGCAGAGAAGGGCGCATTCACGAAGGAAGAAACCAAGGCGCTCGAGACTATGGGCCACATCGTCAACGACGGCAATCGCCCGTGGGGCGACATGAACGTCGTGAGCCAGGATCGGAAGACCGGCCAGCTTTACGCCGGTGCGGATACGCGGCGCACGAGTGGCAGCGGCGAAGTAAAATAGGCGATGGACTGGTTCAAAACCCGTTCACCCTGAGCGTAGGCCCCAGGCTCCATGGGGCCGAAGTCGAAGGGTCATGTCGACGCTTCGACTTCGCTCGCTGCGCGAGCTACGCTCAGCGCGAACGGTTCAACATTCGGGATCTCAACCCGCCCATGCAGCGCCTGCAATGAAACTCTGGTCTATTCTCGGAAATTCGCAAAAGCTCGACGGTGGCGCGATGTTCGGCAACGTGCCCAAGGGCATGTGGTCGCAATGGATCGCGCCCGATGAAGAGAACCGTATCGAGCTGGCGTGCCGCGCGCTCCTGGTCGATGATCTCGACGGCAAGACCGTGCTGTTCGAGACCGGCATCGGTGCGTTCTTCGAACCAAAACTGCGCGAACGCTATGGCGTCGTGGAATCGCGGCACGTGCTGCTCGACTCGTTGCAGGCAGCAGGATTCGGCCACGAAGACATCGACGCCGTCGTGTTGTCCCATCTGCATTTCGACCACGCCGGCGGTCTGCTGGCGGCGTGGGAAGAGGGCAAGGCGCCGGCGTTGCTGTTCCCGAATGCGATGTATCTCGTCGGCCGCGAATGCTGGGGACGCGCCACCCATCCCCATCCGCGCGATCGCGCATCGTTCATCCCCGAGCTGCAGCCGCTGCTCGAAGCTTCGGGTCGTCTGGAAATAGTGGAGAATGAGTATTCGTCCACTTTGGGAAAAAGCGTGCGCTTCAGCTACAGCGACGGTCATACGCCGGGCCTGATGCTTGCAGAGGTCGGCGGGCCGCTCTCGGCCATCGATGGCCTCCGCGGCACTCGGACTCCTGCCCATCGGCCGCTCCCGGCCATCCATGGCCTCCGCGGCACTCGGGCTCCTGCCCATCGCGGCGTCGTGTTCTGTGCCGACCTGATTCCCGGCCGGCCGTGGGTGCACCTGCCGGTGACGATGGGCTACGACCGAGCGCCGGAATTGCTGATCGACGAGAAGCGCGCGTTTCTCGAGGACAAGCTCGCGCGCGGCGTGCGACTGTTCTTTACGCACGATACCGGCTGTGCACTGGCCGGCGTCGTGCGCGATGCCAAGGGCAAATTCGGCACGGTCGACGAGTTGGCGGAACTTGCCGGCGTGGCCGCCTGACATGGCCCGGCGCAAACGCAAACCGGGGGCCCGCATCGTTGTCGGCGCTCTGGCACTGGCCGCGCTGGCAGTGGCCGGCTGGGTCGGCTACCGGCACTTCGATCGATCACAACCACTCATCAAGGTTTCCGCGGAACGCGTCGATCCCGCCAACGAGGGCCGGCGGGTGCAGGTAAGTGGACGGCTGACTGCGAGCTCTGCCGCTCGCGATGCCGACATGGACATCGCAGCTGGCGCGGCTTTGCTGTTGCGCAAAGTGGAAATGTTGCAATGGCGCGAACACTGTGAACGCGCCGCACCCTGCACTTATGAAACAGCCTGGTCATCGCAACGGATCGAGTCGTCCGGTTTTCGCGAGCCGCAAGGCCATGAGAATCCGCCGATGCGGCTGGTCGATGCGCATTTTGCCGGCGCCGACCTCAAGCTCGGTGCGTTTGTCGTCGACCCTGAACTGGTCGCGGCGCACGTTGCACTCGTCGACCATCCGGTCCACGCGGCCGACCTGCCGCCGAACCTCGCGGCCATTTTCGCCGACGCCAGTGGCGCGCTCTACGCCGGTGGCGATGCGTCGCACCCGCGGGTCGGCGAAGTCAAGGTAAGCTACCGCCTCGCGCCGCTCGGAGAGGTCGTGCTCCGCGGTGTGCAGCATGGAAATCGTCTCACCGCAGAGTAGGCAATCGCCAGGGGGAATCATGCATATCACCGGTGTTTACGTCGCCTTGGCGGCCTTGCTCGTCGTCGCGCTGTCGATCCGCGTCGTCCTGCGGCGGATCAGCGCGCGCATCAGTCTTGGCGACGGCGACGACAAGGAGCTGAAGAAGCGCATCCGCGCGCAGGCCAATTGCATCGAGTATCTGCCCCTCGCGCTGCTGCTCCTGCTGATGCTGGAACTGAATCAGACGCAGCCCATGCTGCTGCATGCATGCGGAATCACGCTGATCGCAGCGCGCGTCGTGCATGGGTTCGGATTGTCGCGCACTGGCGGCCTCTCGCCGGAACGCCTGGTCGGCACGGCGGTTACCTGGCTGCTGATGGCCGCGATGGCGCTACTGCTGATCTGGCAGTTTGCGTTGCGCTAGAACGGAGCCTCTAAACAAGCTCGTCATTCCGGCGGAAGCCGGAATCCAGCTCCTTGATTTGTCCTTTCGCGTGAAGACAGAAGAGCTGGATCCCGGCGTTCGCCGGGATGACGAGCAGCAAGTGTTTGTTCAGGCGCCGAACAGCGCCTCGGCGTGATCGAGGAAATACAGTCCCGCGAATAGTTTCGGGTCGATCGAATAGCCCCGCCGCATCTTGTCCAGCAGCCAGCCGGCCGCTTCGCCGCGCGGCACCTCATGCACGATGATGTCTTCGCTGTGGTCGCCGCCACCAGCGTGTTCGCGCACGAGGTCGTGGGCGCGGACGAACGACATGATCTCGTTTGTCATGCCGGCCGATGACGGCCCGCTCATGAGGAACTCGATGCGGCCGGCACGGTAGCCGGTTTCCTCGACGATCTCGCGTTCGGCCGCGGTGACGGCGCTTTCGTCCGCGCCGCCGTCCAGGTCGCCGACGAGCCCGGCCGGCATCTCGATCGTCTTGCTGCGGACGGCTTCACGCCACTGTTCGACGAACAGGATGCGATCCTCCGGGGTGACGGCGATGATGATGACCCCGCCACCGGGGTTGGTGCGTTCGGCATATTCCCAGCGACCGCGGCGCATCAGGCGCAGCCAGCGGCCATTGCAAAGCGTTTGCGTTTCGGTCATTGTGCGCGCCCTCGTGGCAAAGCGGTCGGGAAGTCGTGGCGGGCGCTTCGCGCCCGGGGTTTCGCCGGCATCGGCCGGCCAGTGCCGCCAGCAGGCCTGAAGCGCGCCAGTTTCCCATAGCCAGCGACTTTCGGCTCCTGGCCGCCAGAGGGAACTTAAATCTGCCGACGGTTTCCAACGCCAGTCCTTCATGATCAAGGTTGCGGGTATGAACATTCAATCACGCGTGCTGTTGGCCGGGCTTCTGGCTGCGGGTGTCGTCTCGGCGAACGCGCAGACCAAGCCCGCCGCTACGGCAGCGCAGGCGCGGCAGGCGCAACAGGCCGACGCCTTGACGCAGAAAGCCGAAGCGCTGACCGAAGAACAGATCGGCGAGTCGAAGGACATTGCCGGATTGACGCGTCTGAGCGAGGTGTACAACTCGCTCGGCGACATACCGCGCTTTACGCGCACCGTCCAGCGTTTGACCGAACTGCTGCCTGATTCGGGCCAGCTGAAATTGCAGCTGGCGATGATCTACGCCAGCCAGAACGACAAGACGCGCGCGTACGACGTGCTCGTGCGCATGCAGGGCCAGGGCTACGGCTATGACATCGCCAAGGAACCGAGATTCGAGCCAATCCACGGCACCAAGGTGTGGGACTACGTCGTCGCCAACATGCAGGCGAACGCCAAGCAGTTCGGCGAGGGCAAGGTTGCGTTCGAACTGCCGAAGGGCGATTTCCTGTTCGAGTCGATCGGCTATGACCCGGCACGCAAGCAGTTCCTCGTCGGCAGCGCGCGCGAAGGCAAGGTTTTGCTGGTTGACGAGAAGGGCAAGTTCACCGATTTCATCGCGCCAAGCGCCGAAAACGGCATGTGGGGCGTGTTCGACCTGGCCGTCGATGCGGCGCACGACAAGGTCTATATCGCCAGTTCCGACGTGGCGTACTACAAGGCTTTCGATAGCGCCCAGTTCGGCCAGACCGGGATCTTCGAATTCGAGCTCAGCAGCGGCAAGTTCCTGCACAAGTATCTACTCGCAGAGACCGGCAAGGTGCATACGCTGACGAGCATCACCGTCGGCAAGGATGGCCGCGTCTATGCCGCCGACGCGGCTCGCCGGCAGATCTTCCGCATCGATCACGATCAGCTGAGCATGCTGATCGAGAATCCGAAGCTGACCAGCATCCGTGGTCTTGCAGTTTCCGACGACGGCAGGACGCTGTACATGGCCGACTATTCGCTCGGCATCTTCGGCATAGACCTGACCAAGACGGCGCCATTCGTCCTCGCCCGCAACCCCGAAAAACTCGTGCTCGGCGGCATCGATGGCCTCTATTACTACGACGGCTGCCTGGTCATCATCGAGAACGGCATGATGCCGCAACGCGTGATGCGCCTGAAGCTGTCGGATGACGGCCGCGGCGTTGTTGCGGCGATGCCGCTGGATGTCGCGCAGCCGGCGTTCACGACGCCGACGTTGGGCGCAATCGCCGGCAACGATCTGTACTTCATCGCCAACAGCCAGAAGGGCCTGTACGACAAACTCGGCGTGCTCAAGAACCCCGACGCGCTGCAAGCGACGCGGATCTACCGTTCGAACCTGCGCTTCGCCTGGGATCAGAGCGGCATCAGCACCGGCGTGCGCGAGTTGAAGAAGGCGTCAGGAGTGCCGCTGTCGCCGCTCAAGCCGGCCGACAAGCCGGAGCCTACGGACAGCGGCGGCCACTGATGGCAGAGGCGTTGTCTCTACGGTGTCAGCGCCCGGCAGCGTGATCGCGTCAGCGGTCCGAACTTCAGCTGCTCGGACAACAGGTCGAGCGCGCTGAGATCCGGCTTGCCCCAGCGCAGGTGCTCCGCCAGCGGCGGCACCGGGGCGTCGAGCGCGATCAGACTCAACGTGCGCGACAGCAGCGCCTGTTCGCGATGCTCCTTCAGGCGCACGTACGCCTGACCGGAACCGCGCAGGCGCAGGAACGGAATCTCCTCGATGCGAGCCAGCATGGCATCGAGAGAATCGAAGTGCGCGAGCAGGCTCGCCGCGGTCTTTGCGCCGATGCCTGGCACTCCGGGAATGTTGTCGACGGCATCGCCGGTCAGCGCGAGAAAGTCGGCAACCTGATCGGGCCGCACGCCGAGCCGGCGCTTGACCCCGGCGGCATCCCAGCGTTCGTTTTTGGAAAAATCCCACTGTTCGTCGTCGGCACCGATCATCTGGCCGAAATCCTTGTCGGCCGACACGATGACGGTGCGAAACCCTTCGCCGCGCGCGCGCACGACCGCGCTGCCGATCAAGTCGTCGGCCTCATAATACGAATCCGACAATACGGTCAGACCCAGCGCCGCGGCGACTCGCTTGCAGTAAGTGAACTGCACGAGCAGTTCGGCCGGGGGCAACTCGCGGTTCGCCTTGTAGGCCGGATATATATTGTTGCGGAACGAACTCGTGAGCGATTCATCGAACGCCGCCAGCGCATGCGTCGGCTTCGCGCGCTCGAGGAAGTCGCACAGGAAGCGCGTGAAACCGTGCACGGCATTGACCGGCGCGCCATCGCGATCGCTGAAATGCGGCGGCATCGAGTGCCAGGCGCGGAAGACGTAGAGGCTGGCGTCGATGAGATGGACCGTTTGCATCATCTGGTGTGCAGCCCTCAGTCCTCAGCCGTCCACTCGCCGACCACGTCGGAGAGGTGCGGGCGGAGGCGTTCCGGCGCTTCTTCGCGCGCTGTTCCAATGTGTACAAATGCAACGACTCGTTCGTTCCCGCCGAGCCCGAGCAGTTGCGCCACGTCGCGGTCGTAGGCAGCCCAGCCGGTCAGGATCTGCGCACCGAAGCCGAGCGCCTGGGCGCCGAGCAGCAGGTTGTAGGCGACATAGCCGGCCGACAACACCTGTTCCTGCTCGGGCACCTTGGGATGATTCGGCTCGACGCGTGCGATCACCGCCACGATCAGCGGCGCGAAATTGAAGCGATCGCGATCCTTCTGCACGAC
>DASSGP010000095.1:0-14780 GCA_035693405.1 Rudaea sp.
CCGGTGGATTTCAACTTGACCGATCTTTAGATTCTCTGAGTGGAAGAGGTAGCGGTTTGCCTCGTCCGGTGACACTATAGGGCCTCAAACAAAGGGTAGGGTTATGCAACAAGATCCAGCTTCCGCACAGCCAGCTGCACCGGGCAGCGTTCCAGATGTAAGTGCGACCACTCCGGTAGGCAGCCACGGCGATGCCGCGGCCCTGCAGCAGATGGGCTTCGACCACTTGCTCCACAACTTCGACGTACTCGGACTTGTGGTATTCGTGGTCCTCGTCCTGATGTCGGTGATGTCGTGGTACTACATCGTCATCAATCTGTGGCGCGTCATCTCGATCCGCTCGCGGACCGACAAGGTGCGGCACACGTTCTGGGAAACGACCTCGACCCAGGAAGCCGTGCGCTTCATGGAAGACCAGCCCAAGTGGGAGCCATTCTCGAAGATCGCACTCGACTGCGCTTCGGCAGCGGCCCACCACCAGCGTCATGAGGGCAGTCGTCTGGTCGAGGCGTTGAACCGCTCCGAATTCATCGATCGCTCGCTGCGCCAGGGTGTCGCCCGCGAAAGCGGTCGCCTCGAAGGCGGACTGACCGTGCTTGCCACCGTGGGTTCGACCGCGCCGTTCGTCGGCCTGCTCGGCACCGTGTGGGGCATCTACCATGCGCTGATCCGCATCGGTGCGTCCGGCAACGCCGGCATCGAAACGGTTGCAGGTCCGGTCGGCGAAGCGCTGATCATGACTGCGATCGGCCTGGGCGTGGCGATTCCCGCCGTGCTCGCCTACAACTTCTTTGTCCGCGCCAACCGCGTGACGAACGCCCAATTCGACGAATTCGCGCACGACCTGCACGACTTCTTCGCGACCGGTGCGCGCGTCGAGGCGGGAAGCGTCGCCGGCATGGGTCCGCGCCCCGGCGCACCTGCGGCACCGGCACCGAGAAAGTAAGTCATGGCCTTCAGTTCTGGCGGTGGCGGTGGCGTGATGGCGGAAATCAACGTCACGCCGCTTGTCGACGTGATGTTGGTGCTCCTGATCATTTTCATGATCACGGCACCCTTGGCCGCGCACAAGATCAAGGTCGAGTTGCCGATCGCGACGTTGGCCAAGCCGCCTGAAGACGTGGCGAACCAGCCGATCACGCTGTCGGTCAAGGACACCGGCGAGTTGTACTGGAACGACGAGCCGATCACCGAAGCGGCATTGCAGGCACAACTGCGCGTTGCCGCCCAGCGCACGCCGCAGCCGGAACTGCAGATCCGCGCCGACAAGGAAACCGAGTATCAGATCGTCGCCTCGGTCATGTCGGATGCGAAGAATGCCGGCATGGTCAAGGTCGGTTTCATCACGCAGGCGTCGAGCGTGCAGCAATAACCCGCAGCGCCGTCACGCGGCGCCTGCAGTTTGAGCAACGAGGTAGCAAGTCATGGCATTCAGTTCAGGCGGCGGCAGTGGTCCGATGGCCGATATCAACGTCACGCCGCTCGTCGACGTGATGCTGGTGCTGCTGATCATCTTCATGATCACGGTGCCGATGCTGTCGCACAAGATCAAGATCGACCTGCCCCAGCCCACGCTCAACCCGCCGCCGGACAATCCGCCGGAGCCGATCACGCTCGGCGTCAAGACATCCGGTCAGTTGTACTGGAACGACGAGCCGATCACCGAGGCCGCGTTGCAGGCGCAGTTGCGCGTCACCTCGCAGAAGAATCCGCAGCCGGAACTGCAGATCCAGGCCGACAAGACCGCGAAGTACCAGCAGGTCGCCACGGTCATGGCCGACGCGAAGAACGCGGGCATGACGAAGATCGGCTTCCTGCCGGCACGCGGCGCGCAGTAGCCGGGCAGTTCTGGCGGAGGAACCGGATCGACGACGCCGCGGAAACGCGGCGTCTTGCTTTTGTGCCTAGCTGACACCCGTTGTTGCCGATTGCCTGCCGTCTGGCCAGGGCGTAGCCTGCGGCATGCACGCTACGTGCGCCAGGGAGAGGGATCATGACGGCATTCGCACTCGCCACTCCGATTCGAACCGTCAGCGCCGAAATGAACATTACGCCGCTGGTCGACGTGATGCTCGTCCTGTTGGTCATCTTCATGCTGGCCGTGCCAGTGACGACGCATCGACTCGAGCTCGTATCAGCGTCGTGCGCGAAGAATTGCCCTCCTCCGCCCGCGCCAGTCAATCTGTCGATCAAGCAGACCGGCGAGCTGTACTGGAATGGCGGCGCCATCAACCGGGCGACACTCGCAGCGAACTTCGCGCAGCTGGCGCGCCAAGTCGATGCCCCGCCCGTGCTTGTGCGGCCCGAGGCTAGCACGCACTACGCGCTCGTCACGGACCTTCTCGCGGCGGCGCGCAATGCGGATGTGCGCAAGATCAGTCTCGAACCAGCGAATCGTTGATTGGCGGGCAGCCCGGCGGTCAGGCCTCGAGCAGGCGCAGGTACGCTTTCACGGTCGCGTCGAGTCCGGCGTAAAGCGCCTCGCCGATCAGCGCGTGGCCGATCGATACCTCGGCAAGAAACGGAATGGCGCGCTTGAGCGTGGCCAGATTCGACTGGCTCAGATCGTGCCCGGCATTCACGCCAAGCCCGACGGCGCGAGCGCGTTCGGCGCAGCGCGCGCAGGCGTCGAGCTCGCGCGCGTAGTCGCCGCGCGCATACGCCAGCGCGTAAGGTCCGGTATAGATTTCCACACGGTCCGCGCCGATCTGCGCGGCGCGCTCGAGTTCAGCCGCATCGGCGTCGATGAACAGGCTGACACGGCAACCGTAGGATTTCAGAGCGACGATCAGCGGCGCGAGACGCGGCGCATCGGCGCGCAGATCGAAGCCGTGGTCCGAGGTCAGCTGTGCGTCGCCGTCCGGCACCAGCGTGCACTGCTGCGGTTGCGCGGCGCGGGCGAGCGCGAGCAATCCGGGATAGTCGCCGCGCGGCGGCGCAAACGCATTGCCTTCGATATTCAATTCGACCCGGCCTTCGAGCACGGCCTTGATCGCGGTGACGTCGCCCGGGCGGATGTGCCGCTGGTCCGGCCGCGGGTGCACGGTAATGCCGTGCGCGCCGGCGGCAATGCACGCCTGCGCGGCGGCGCAGACATCGGGCTGGTCGCCGCCGCGCGAATTGCGCAGCACGGCGATCTTGTTGACGTTTACGCTGAGCAATGTCATGACGCGTCGGTCGGTCGACAACGAAGAATCAATCACCGCCAGTATGCCGCCACACTCACGGCACGCGCCAGCTTACGCGCGTTGCCTTGCGCTCGCCGCCGGCCAGATCCAGCACCACGGCGACGACATGGCCCTTTTCATCGCGCTCGAAAATCAATCCGTTCTGGCCATCGGCGTCGGTGAAACGGTCGGTCGCGTAGGCGCGCATGGCGCTGCGCGCCGCACCGCTGAGCTGCGCGCCAAGTCCGTCGTCGCTCGCCGTGATGCGCAGCAACGTATTGGCGTCGAGATGATAGTCGCCGGCGTACGCGGCGAGCGTCGAGGCGTCCAGCTCGATGGCCGTTCGCTGCAGGCGCGGCGCCCGCTCGCTCAAACGATCGCCGGTCACGAACTCGCCGTTCGCGCGCAACAGCAGGCCGCTGAACTCGTCGATGTTGCGGATGAAAGACAACCCGACGGCGCCACCCTGCGTGACGAATGAATCCTCGGCGACCGCGAACAGCGGCCATGCCGGCTGCCCGCGCAACTGCATGCGCAACATGGAGCCGCTGTCACTGACAATGACCTCGGTGTGATTCAACAACCGATACAGGCCCGCATAGCGCGCCAGGCGCGCCGCGTCCGGCACGAATGGCGGCGGCGGCGCCGGTGGCGGAGGTTCACCAGTCAGCCAGGCAATGCCCAACGAAGCAAGATCCTCGGCCGAATTGGCCAGGAGCACGAGCGCCTGCTGCCGATCGGTGCGGAAGCCGATGAATGTCGAAAAGCCGCCGGTGCGGCTCGCCCGCCAGGCCAACGGCCAGGTCTGCTGGTCGGTCTCGACGTCATGAATGGTCCAGCCAAGCCCAAGACCGCCGGCTGCAGCCTGCGTGCGCGCCTGACGCGCCAACAGCAACGCGCCGCGCAGCGCCGAATCATCCGGGTGCAGGTTATGTCTCAGGAATGTCATCAGGTCCGGCAGCGTCGAACGCAACCCGGCCGCTCCGGCCAGGGCTTTCTTGAAGTGCCAGTGGTGCGCCTCGCGGCCATAAGCGTGACCTTGTTGCAGCTCTGCCGGATCGCCGAAGCCGGTCTTGGGCAGACCCAGCGGATCCAGGATCTTGCTGATCATCAGGGTCGCGCAACCGTTTTCGTAGAGCTTGCCCAGAAGCACGCAAAGCAGCGCGCCGTTGAGCGGCGAATAGGCGTAGTCGCGCCTCCAATCGCCCTGCCGATAATTTGCGAGGAATGCCAGCAGATCGCTTTCCGTGTAGTCGGCGTACGCATCGTCTGGGTCGACTGCGAACAGATTCGCCGGCGTAGCCGGCAAGCCGCTGGTTTGCGTCGCCAGCGCGACGACAGGCGTTGCGGCAAACTCCGGATCGGCCCACGGGAATCCGGCTGGCAGCAGGCCACCGATTGGATCGGTAAGGCGCAGTTTGCCGTCGAGCACTGCCTGTGCGAGCAGAATGCCGGTGAAAACCTCGGTAACGGCGCCGATCTCGTAAGCATTGGGTTCGCTCGCCGAGTCGCGATGCTTGCCGAAATACCAGGTCTTTTGCTGCTTGCCGTCGATCAATCCGACCGCGACGCCATCGTAGACACCATTGGCAACGCCTTCTTCGAGCATGCGGCGATAGCGATCAGGTACTTCCGGCGCGGCCGCCTTTGGCGCCGCCGCGGCTGCTGCTGCGGCGACAGCCAAGCCGCAGACGACCGAAATTGTCCGGCGCAACGCGCCGCCGAGCCAGGGGGAGTGAATGCGCGGAATCACGCCGGCAGGATAACGCATGCCACGCGCTGACAAACTGAAAGCCACGTCCTTGTGGCTGGGTCCCTGTGGAGGGAGGGGACAACGCTTGAGACCTGCGCGGCTCCGATAAAGTTCCGCGACAGATCTCACGGACAGGATTCAGGCACCTCTCTCCATACGACCGGATCCCAATAACCGCCGTTGTTGAGCTGTGTGGTCTTGCCCGGATGCAGCTGGGCCGCCACCATCGCGGTCGTGCCCGGCTTGACGTTGACGGTAAGCGGCTTGTTAGTCTGCCGGCGGAAGGTGGCGAATTCGCCGACGCCAAGCTGCTGCGTCGGAATATTCTCCGCGATCAACAAGTGGTGTTCGCCTGCACTGACGCGGAATACCGGCGTTCCCAGCGGTCCGGGCGTCGTACCGTCGATCAGTATGATGCGCACGCCGTACAGGTGCTCGCCGCGTGGAGCGACGTCGAACATGCTGATGCGGCCGCAACCGTCGGCGGGTGCGGCAGTGGTCGCCCCTGTCGACCCAAGCGGTTCGGCCGGATGCACGTCGGTGCTGGCCACAGCACCGCCGAGTTCCACGTGCATGGCCGGCAGATAGACCGGCTCCAGCGGCCCGCTCAGCATTAGCGGGCTGCCACCCCGCACGACTGCCAATTGCAGCTTCGCATCATCCGGCAATCCATCGACGACAGTCTTGAGCGTCGTTGCCGCCAGCGCGCGACCACGCTGGTCGCCGCCAAGATCGCGCAGCGAGGTGCCATTGACGGCGACAATGACATCGCCGGGCCGAAGGCCGAGGCGATCGGCATTGCTGCCCGGCGTTGCGCCGAGGACATGCAGTCCGTCGCGCGCGCTCTGCGCGCTGGTCGAATCGACCAGCGCGCCCAGATTCGTGACCCGCCGCGCCGGTTCATCGAGGCTCACGGCCACCTGATCGGGATGCTCGCCGAGTGCGCCCGATGAACCCAGGTTCGACAGCGTGGTCTGCATGTCCTGGCGCACGCGCTGCTCGGCCTGCGGCGCAGCGCCGCCCGGCGCAGCAGCTGCGTTCGGCGTGTCGGCGCCAGCGGCGCCGCTCGACAAGCCCAGTGCCAAACACCAAGTCATGGCCTGGAGTCGCCGATAGTTGTTCTTGTGCATGACTTGCATCGTCAGATCCGGCTGATTTCGACATGGCGCTGGCGCACGCTGATCAGCGCGCCCAGCAGTTCGCTGCGCCGCTTCCACAGCAGCTCCAACTGGTCTTTTTCCGCACCCGTGTCATAAGCCGCCTGCAAGGCATCGTCGACCCGGGCGATCTCCGATTGCGTTTCAAGCGCGCCAGCATTGTCGGTGCGCGCGCCGGTGCTGTCCCGCAGCGCACGCAATTGCAATTCAAGCGCTTGTGCGCGCGCCTGCCAGTCGACCTCGCGCTCCATCGCCGCGGGCTCCAGCCATTTTGGCACGACGAGAACGGCAACCAAGATCAGCGCTGCCAGACTCGATCCGATGATGCCGCGGCGCATGCGCGCGCGCTGCACCCGGACCGTGTGCGTCTCGGCAATGCGCTGCCACAGATCGGGCGAGGGCTCGCCGACCGGCAGCGCGCGCAGGCGCAGGCGTTGTGTCAATTCGTGGAAACTCAATTCCGGCTCGGACATGGCATCGATTCGTCGCTGCTCGCCACCAACTCGCCGAGGCGTTTGAGCGCGCGGGCGAGGATCGATTTCGAATAGCTTTCGCTCTGGCCGAACAGGGCAGCGAGCTCGGCGTGCGTGTAACCCTCGAATTCGTGCAGCACGAGCACCGCGCGCGCGCGCGCCGGCAGACGCTGCAGCAGCGACCAGGCGTCGACGACGGCAGCTGGATTGACCGAATCGGAAGCCGCCTCGGCCAGTTGCAGCGACTCGCTGTCCGTCTCCGCGGCATGGCGCTGGCCGCGCAATTGATCGATGACAGCATTGACCGCCATGCGCTTGAGCCAGCTGCCGAATGGCGCCTCGCCGCGGTAGCTGCGGATCGTGCCGATTGTCTTCAAGAATATTTCCTGCACCAGGTCCTCCGCTTGTGCCCGGTTGCCGAGGATGCGCAAAGCCAGGTTGAAACACGGCCGGCCGAACATCGAGTACAGCGACGCAAACGCCTGCATGTCGCCGGCCTGTGCCCGGGCCAGCGTCATCGCATCGACGCGTTGTGCGAATCCGGCAGCCGGCTCGCCGGTATCGTTCATTGCCATACGGACGATCCAGAGCGGCCGCTCGTTGCAGCCTGGATTCAGCCGCCGGCGGTGGCCGGCTTCTGGTGCGGCAGCCGGATTTCGACGATCACCGAGCGCTGCACCTGCAATTCGGCGGTTCCGCCCGGCTTGTTGACGCGCAAGGCCAGCGTCGTGCCGTCGGGTCCGAGGCCAATGATGTGACCTTCGACTTTCTTGCCACCGGAGGTCAGCACGCGCACGAAACGGCCCGCGTAATTGTTTACCGCCCCGGATTCGATGACGTCGTAGTCGCGCGCCGGTGGCGGTGCGTCCGGCAGCCGATCGACGGTCGACTTCCAGACCAGGGCCAGCGTCGATCCCGCCGGAGGCGCGGGCGTGCTCGGCAAGCCGGCGGCATCGCCGGTCTTGGTCGGCAGCGCCGGCGCGACCGCTGCTGGAGGCACGGCCGTACCGTTCAACTTCGCCGGAGTCGCAGCAACCGCTGCGGTCGCGGTCGGGCGTGCCGGCGCAGGCGGCGGCGACGTCACAGCCGGCGGCTTCGCCACGATTGGCGCAGACGGCGCCGGCGTGGTCGGGGAAGCCGTGACGACCGCGCCAGCCGGTTTCGGCGGCGAGGCTGGCGGCGCCGTTGCGATAGCAGTACTCGCGACCGCGGTGCTGGCCGATGCAGTCGGCGCGACCGCGCTTGGCGCTGCCGCCGCCGCGTCATCGGTGGCATCGGGCGTTCTGAAAGCGAGCCGCAACATTACCGGCGGCGCGTCATTGTGTCGCGTCGTCAGGTTGAGCTGACGCACGAGCGCGTCGGGAGCTTCGGAGGAAAGCGCATCGAGCGTGAAACCGGGATTCGGCAGACTCTGCACACTCATGCGGCCGCCGCTCGTGACGAGGTTGCGATAGATCGTTTCCACGCCGGACGTCGTCTGGACTCCGAGGCCCTCGAGATAGGACTTGATCGCGCCGAGATGCTGGTCGACGAACGCGGCTGGATTCGCGCCGGCCTGCTGCGCGCAAAAATTATTGCGTTTGGCCAGGTAGCCGCTATCGGCGTACTCGGCGGTCAGCACGGCCACGTGCAACTTCGGCCAGCCTTTCGGCGTGAACGCTCGCGCATCGAACTCCTGCAGTTCGCCGCTCAGCGAAATCGCCGAGAACGGTGGCGTCGACAATTCGCCGGTGAACGTCAACGCATTCGCCGCGGCATCGTAGCGGTACTCCAGGTGCTGTTGCGCAACTCCGGGATTGAGCCCCATGCGCTGGTAGTCGGCGATGCTGAGCCGCGAAACAACGCCGCAGCCAAACGTTTCAAATGGCACGAGACTCAGAGGACTCAACCAGCGCCAGTCGAATGGCGAAGCGCCAGCCGGCGGCTGCAGGCCCTTGACGGTCACGCCCAGATGGGCTGGAAAACTCTCGTCGCCTATCAGCGTGCGCCGCAGCAGCCAGAATGGACCGGGCGTCTCGACATCGACCTGCGATGCGCGCCAGGACGAACGAGTCGGACCCTTGCCGAACACGACGCTGACGCCGACGACGCCGATCGTTCCGTCGAGGTTGACGCCGAGGCTGTCGTACTGCACCTGGGCAAACGGCGCCCAGGCGCTGACCAGCCGCGCAGCGTTCTGCCGTACCTCGTACCAGAGCACGAGCTTGAGCACGCCGGCGAGCAGGATCGCGACGAGTAGCAGGTTACGCAGCAGCTTCCACATGCGATGGCGTCATGGCGTTTGAATCCGAAACTTAGCCCGAATGTGCCGGCACGGCAACCGCTGCACGGCAGAATATCGCTACGCTCAATCCGGCGCTGCGACGAAAGCACGCACGCGCCTCGACGGACCGCGCCACGCCAGCGCTCCCACGTGGGCGCCGGTCGGAGCCAGACGCACAATATGCCAGTCTTCGCGAGTGCCCGCCGAGGCGTGGATCACGCTCAGCTCAACTGGCTCGCCGGCTGGATCGATGCCGAACTGCACACGCGCCAGACCGAAACCGATGCCGATGCCGAGTGCCTTGACGACCGCCTCCTTGCAACTCCACAGGCGCAGGAACGCAATCTGCCGGCGCGGCTCGTCGAGACTGGCGAGCGCCGAGGCTTCGTCGGCAGCAAAGAAACGCCGGGCAAGATCCAGTACCGGCCGCCTCCGGCGCTGCGTTTCGATATCGACGCCGAGCGCCTGGCCGCGCGCGATGGCGACGATCAACGCGCCGCCGCTGTGCGAGACATTGAAGTCGAACGCGCGCGAGCCGGCCAAAAAGGGTCCGTCCAGAAATGGTTTGCCGTGTTCGCCAAGCCTCAGGCGCACGGCGTCAGGCGCGCAGTCGAGGTACGCGGCCAGCAGCCCACGCACGCGCGGAGCGTCTGCGCGCAACGCATCATGGCGGCTGCCCCCTGCGAGAAGCCACAAGTGAATTTCGTCGTCGGCCAGTGCGACGGGAATGCGGGCGGGAGTGAAATCGCTGGCGGACAGCAGGCGCATGCGGGCATGCTTGGGTC
This sequence comes from Rudaea sp., assembly GCA_035693405.1. Lineage (GTDB taxonomy): Bacteria > Pseudomonadota > Gammaproteobacteria > Xanthomonadales > Rhodanobacteraceae > Rudaea. The sequence continues at coordinate 9,599 of DASSGP010000095.1, forward strand.
TGATCCGGGTCCGGGTCAAGTGGTTCATGTCGCGTTGCAAGGCGAAACCGGAACGGAGGCCGACTAGAATCGTGCCGACTGGAACGGTGCCGTCTAGAATCGTGCTGTCCAGAATCGTGCCGTCGAGAAATCGCGGCGTCTGAAGTCACGAATCAGGTTCGCGCCAACCGGAGGCGGAAGGCTTGATCGCAGGCTGGCTGTTACTGCTCGTATCGCTCGGCTATGTCGCCGCGCTGTTTGCGCTCGCCTATTACGGCGACCGCCGGCCGCTGTATCCGAATCGCACCTGGTTGCGCCCGCTGGTCTACAGCCTGGCGCTCGCGGTCTACTGCTCGTCGTGGACGTTCTACGGCGCGGTCGGCACGGCGGCCGGATCGAGCCTGTCGTATCTGCCGATCTATCTGGGACCGATCCTGCTGTTCGCATTCGGCAGCAGCATGTTCCACCGCCTGACCGTTGTCGCCAAGCAGCGCAACATCACCTCGATTGCCGATTTCATCGCCTCGCGCTTCGGCAAGTCGCATGGCCTGGCAGCGCTGGTGACGATCATCGCAGTGACTGCGGCGATTCCCTACATCGCGCTGCAATTCAAGGCGGTCGCGATGAGCATCGGCGTGCTCAGCGGCAGCGCGCCGCACGCCGAGCCGTTGCTTCGCGACAGCGCGCTGTACATCGCCGCGCTGCTGGCGATGTTCGCAATCCTGTTCGGAACGCGCCGCATCGACGCGACCGAACACCATCACGGCATGATGCTCGCGATCGCGGTCGAATCGCTGGTCAAGCTGGTCGCGTTCGTCGCGATCGGCATCTACGCGCTGAGCGCTGGCGGGTTCGCCGATGCCATCAGCGCGCCGCTGCGTGAATTCACCGAGCATGGCCTGCCATCAGGCTTCGTCGCGCAGACGCTGCTCGCGTTCGTCGCGATGTTCTGCCTGCCCCGCCAGTTCCAGGTCGGCGTGATCGAGTGCGAGGACCCCACCGACGTGCGCCAGGCGCGCCGCCTGTTTCCGGCGTATCTGCTGCTGATCATCGTGTTCGTGCTGCCGATCGTCGCCGCCGGTGCGCCGGTCGCGCTGGCGCGCGGCATCGATCCGGATGCGTACGTGCTCGACCTGCCGCTGGCCGGAGGCCACAACCTGCTCGCGCTGTTCGCCTACATCGGCGGATTTTCCGCCGCAACCGGCATGGTCATAGTCGAGTGCGTGGCATTGTCGACGATGATCAGCAACGATCTCGTCGTGCCGGCCCTGCTGCGCATCCGGCGCCTCGGCCTCGAGCAGCGCACGGATGTTTCCGGGATTGTGCTGACCGTGCGGCGCATCGCGATCGTCGTGCTCGCGGCGCTGGCCTACGCGTACTACCGCGCGACGACACGCAACGTGCAACTCGCCACGATCGGTCTGCTCGCGTTCGTCGCGCTCGCGCAATTCGCGCCGGCGATCGTCAGCGGACTGTACTGGCGCGGCGTGAGCCGCATCGGCGTCACCGCGGGACTGATCGCCGGCTTCGCCGTCTGGTTGTATACATTGCTCCTGCCCGGCATGGCCGAGAATGGCTGGCTGCCCTCGGCCTGGGTGCAGACCGGAGCGTTCGGGATCGCCGCGCTGCGGCCGCACGCGCTGCTGTACACGACGGGCTGGGACGCGGTGACGCACGGCACGTTCTGGTCGCTGTTCGCCAATGTCGGTTGCCTCGTCGTCCTGTCGCTTCGCTTCCGCCCCGGCGTCGACGAACGCCTGCGGGCGGCGGCATTCCTCGATCTGGATTCCGATCGCGTCAGTGCCGCCGGCGACTGGCGCGGACGCGTGCCGGTCGGCGATCTGCGAGCGCTGGCCGAGCGCATCGTGGGCGAACGGAACGCGCAGCGCGCGTTCGCCGACTACGCGCAAGCGACGAACCAGGCGCTGTTGCCCAATGCCGCTGCCGACCGAGCGCTCGTGCAGTTCACCGAACGCCTGCTCGCCGGCGCAATCGGCGCCGCGTCGGCGCGGCGCATGTTGACGAGCGCGCTGCGCGGCACCGGCCTGGACCTGTCCGAAGCCGTGACGCTGCTCGATGAAGCCTCACAGGAATTGCGCTTCAGCCGCGAGCTGATCGGCGTGACGTTCCAGAACATGACCCAGGGTGTCAGCGTCGTCGACAGCGAACTGCGCATCGTCGCCTGGAACCGCCGCTACGCGGACCTGTTCGATTACCCGGAAGGATTCGTCTACGTCGGCCGGCCGGTCGTGGACCTGATCCGCTACAACGCGCAGCGCGGCTTGCTCGGGTCCGGCGATGTCGAGGAGCTCGTGCGGCGGCGCCTGGATTTTCTCGGCCGCGGCACGCAGCACGTTTTCGTGCGTGAGCGCCCCGACGGCCGCGTGATCGAAACGCGCGGCGAACCGCTGCCCGGCGGCGGTTATCTGACGACGTTCAGTGACATCACCGACTACAAGCGCGCCGAGAACGCGCTGCGCGAGGCGAACGAGACGCTCGAACAACGCGTCGCGCAACGCACGCAGGAATTGCGCGAGGCGCTCTCTTCGCAGGAACAGGCCAAGCGCCAGGCCGAAGCGGCTAACGCGAGCAAGACGCGATTTCTCGCCGCGGCATCGCACGATCTGCTGCAGCCGCTGAATGCCGCGCGCCTGTTCACCTCGGCGCTGCGCCATCAGCCTCAGCTCGACGCCGACTCGGCGCAACTCGCCGAGCGCATCGACGCATCGTTCAAGGCCGCCGAGGACCTGCTCGACGCCCTGCTCGAAGCCTCGCGCCTGGACGCCGGCCGCCATCGGCCGGAAATCACCGTATTCCCGCTCAGCGACATCTTCGAGTCGATTCAGCACCAGTTCTCGGTGCTGGCCGCGACCCGCGGTCTGCGCCTGCATGTCGTGCCGACACGCGTTTGCGTGCGCAGCGATCCGCACCTGTTGCGCCGGATCGTGCAGAATTTCCTGTCCAACGCGCTGCGCTATACGCGCAAGGGCGGCGTGCTGCTCGGCGTGCGCCGCCACGGCAACACGGTCAGCATCGAAGTGCGCGACACCGGGCCCGGCATCGCCAGCGAGCACTTGCGCCTGATCTTCGACGAGTTTCGCCGGCTCGAGCACCCGTCGCCGTGGGGCGAGAAAGGGCTCGGCCTGGGCCTGGCGATCTGCGACCGCATTGCGCGCATGCTCGGTCACGAACTCAAGGCGGATTCCCGGCCCGGGCACGGCAGCTGGTTCTCGATCCGCGTGCCGCGCGCCGCCGCAACTGCGGCCACCCCGGCGCGCATCCTGCGCCGTGCTTCGCCGGTCGGTTTGCCGAGCGCGCTGCACGTGCTGTGCCTGGACAACGACAGCGCGATCCTCGAAGGCATGCTGGCGTTGCTCACGCGCTGGGGCGTCAGTTGCGACATAGCGCGCAATGTGGAAGAAGCGCAAAATGCCGCATCGTTGCGCCGTCCGGACCTGATCCTTGCCGACTACCACCTCGACGATCCGATCGATGGCCTGGCCGCGCTCGACCGCTTGCGCGCGGCGTTCGATCCACCGCCGCCCGGCGCATTGATCACCGCCGATGCCAGCCTCGAACTGAAAGCCAGCGCGCGCGAACGCGGTTACGCGTTGTTGCGCAAGCCGGTCAAGCCGGCCGCGCTGCGCGCACTGATCGCGCAGCTCGGCCGCAGCAGCGCGACCGATTCGCGGCCAGTGGTCTCTGCCTAGGCGAAGTTGCTCGTTGTTGGACGCTGCAATTTAGCGCGGATGAGCGCGGATGATCACGGAATGCCGCGGCTAGAGCGAAATCACAGCGAAGAGCGAGATTGCAATTCCAGAAAATGCTTTATCCGCGGACATCCGTGTGTATCCGCGTACATCCGCGTTAAAAAACAGGCGCTGACTAGCCGGTCGACTCGACGGCGTCGGGCGGCAGCGCCGCTTGCTCGAGTGCCAAATGGTTCGCGCACAGGGCGACCTGCGTGCGGTTGGAAACGTGCAGCTTGCGCATGATCGCGGTCATGTGCGCCTTGATCGTCGCCTCGGACACGTTCAGCTCGAACGCAATCTGCTTGTTCAGCAGGCCAGCGGCGATCATGCCGAGCACGCGGAACTGCTGTGGCGTCAATTCGGCAATGCGCGACGCGGCGCTGGCTTCGGCGTCGTCGAGCGCACCGCTCGACTCCGACACGTGCGCCGGCAGCCACACGTCGCCGTCGAGGATCCGGCGCACTGCGGTGACGATCGTGTCGACCGATGCCGATTTCGGAATGTAGCCGGAAGCGCCGTGGGCGATCGCGCGACGGATCACGGCCGGGTCTTCCTGGGCCGAGACGACGACGACCGGCAGGCCGGGATGCTGGCCGCGCAGATAGGCCAGCGTCGAGAAGCCGTTCGCGCCGGGCATGTGCAGGTCGAGCAGCAGCAGTTCGGCATCGGCGTGGGCCTCGACCAGACTCTGCAGCGCCGGCACGCCGTCCGCCTCGAACAGCAGCGCTTCGGGCACGGCCTGCGCCAGCGCGCGCTTGAGCGCATCGCGGAACAGCGGGTGATCGTCGGCGATCAGGATTTCGCGCATCGGAGAGCAGAGGCTAGGGGCTAAGGGCTAGGGGTGAGCAGAAAGAACACGGCGGCGCGGGCTCTTGCCTTCCCTGGCCCCTGGCCCCTCGTCCCTGGCCCCTTTCTCGTTTCATCTCACCAACCGCTCGCCGACCAGATTTTGCACGACCGTCGGGTCGGCAAGCGTGGAGATGTCGCCGAGCTGGTCGGGCAGGTTTTCGGCGATCTTGCGCAGGATACGGCGCATGATCTTGCCGGACCGCGTCTTCGGCAGGCCCGGCGCCCACTGCAGGTAATCGGGCGTGGCGATCGGGCCGATCTCCTTGCGTACGTGCGCGATCAGTTCCTTGCGCAGCGCATCGCTGGGCTGTTCGCCGGACTTCAGCGTGACGTAGGCGTAGATACCCTGGCCCTTGATGTCGTGGGGGCAGCCGACGACCGCCGCTTCGGCAACCTTGGAATGCGCAACGAGCGCGCTTTCGACTTCAGCCGTGCCGAGCCGATGCCCGGACACGTTGATGACGTCGTCGACGCGGCCGGTGATCCAGTAGTAGCCGTCGGCGTCGCGGCGCGCGCCATCGCCGGTGAAATACGTGCCCGGATAGGTCTTGAAGTAGGTGTCGATGAAGCGCTGGTGATCGCCGTAGACCGTGCGCATCATG
>DASSGP010000096.1:0-2899 GCA_035693405.1 Rudaea sp.
GCGTGCCGATCAGCTTGCCGAGTTCGCCGGCCGGAACCTTCACCGGTCCGGGTTCGCCGATGCCTTCCTGCCCGGGCTTGGGCAGCGGGTAGGCCAGCGACATCGCCGTATGCAGCGTGATGTTGCCTTCGACTTTCTGCAGCACCTGGTGGATGTGGCCGTTCAGTACCGTTACCGAACCGTAAGGGCGCAACAGGGCAAGCGCCTGCTCGGAGTCGGCGGTGCCCCAGCCCCATTGTGCGTAGACGGTCCACAGCGGAATGTGCGCGAGCACGACGACCGGCGTCGAGTGCGAGACGTGCGCGAGGTCCTGCTTCAGCCATGCGATCTGTTCGTCGCCGAGCGAGGTCATCGTGCCCATCTTGAAGTTCAGCACGTTCGACAGGCCGACAAAGTGCACGCCGCCCTGATCGAAGCTGTACCAGGCGCGGTTCTTGCCGTCGTGGTCGAAGTTCTTCAGATACCCGCTCAGGCCATCGTCCAGCGCATCGTGCTCGCCCGGCACCGTGTGCACGCGGTCGATATGGATTTCCTGCAACAGTTCCTTGGCCTGGCCGAATTCCTCCGGTTTGGACAGGTGAGTGACATCGCCGGTGTGCAGGACCAGCGCAGGCCGCTGCGCCAGAGCGTTGATGTCCGCGGTCGCGCGGCGGAAGCCGCCGACGATGTCCGGATTGGCTTCCTTGTGGAAACCGAAATGCGTATCGCTGATCTGGACGAACGTGAAGGCATTCTGCGCTGCCGACGCGAGTTTGCCGGAGTTCGTCGCGCCGAGCGCCCGCGGCACGCCGCCGACCATCGTCCAGACGACGGCGGCGCCGCTCCAGGCGGCCAGGCAGTTGATGGCTTTGCGCCGGGTTGGGTCGGCGGGGGAATCGGGCGGGTTGTCGTTGCGTTCGGTCATGGCGGCTCCTGGAATGGGGTCTTGCGCCAGTCCAGATCGCCAAGGGCGAGATTTTATTCCCGGCCCTTCAGACCAAGATCAAGAGACTGAACCACGAAGAACACGAAGAAAGGCAAGATCAATCATGTGTATCTTGCCTTCCGGTCCATCACCTCCTGCTCTTAATATTCATTGCTGTTCTTTTTCGCTCCCTTCGTGTTCTTCGTGTTCTTCGTGGTTCAATCTTTTCGGCTCAGCACCTTGGATGGGAGGCGAGCGCGGGCCGAATCGACTACAATGCGCGCCCCTGTTCCGCTGTCCGAAGTTGCCCCATGACGCAGAAGACCGTCCTCAACGCCACGCATCGCGCGCTCGGTGCCAAGATGGTGGATTTTGGCGGGTGGGACATGCCGCTGAACTACGGCTCGCAGATCGACGAGCATCATGTCGTGCGCCGCGACGCCGGCATGTTCGATGTCTCGCACATGACCGTCGTCGACCTGCATGGCGCCAACACGCGCGCGTTCCTGCGCCGCCTGCTGGCCAACAGCGTCGGCAAGCTGAAGGTCTCCGGCAAGGCACTGTACTCGTGCATGCTCAACGAGCAGGGCGGCGTCATCGACGATCTGATCGTCTATTTCCTGAGCGAGGATTTTTTCCGCGTCGTCGTCAATGCCTCGACGCGCGACAAGGATCTGGCCTGGATCGAAAAGCAGGCCAAGGCGTACGAGGTCAAGGTTACCGAGCGCGCCGACCTGGCCATGATTGCGGTGCAGGGACCGAACGCACGCGCCAAGGTGCAATCGCTGTTGAGCGACGGCGCGCGCGAGAAGGCGATCAAGATCGGCAAGTTCGTGGCAGTCGAAGGTGATGGCCTGTTCATCGCGCGCACCGGCTACACCGGCGAGGATGGCTACGAGATCATCGTGCCCGAAGCGCAGGCCGTGGACCTTTGGAACCGCCTGATCGGCGCGGGTGTGGCGCCGGCCGGTCTCGGCGCGCGCGATACGTTGCGCCTCGAAGCCGGCATGAACCTGTACGGCCAGGACATGGACGAAGCGATTACGCCATGGGAAGCCGGACTGGCGTGGACCGTCGCGCTCGACGAAGGCCGCGACTTCATCGGGCGCGCCGCGCTCGAGAAACAGCAGGCCGACGGCATCAAGCGCGTCATGGTCGGACTGGTCATGGACGACAAGGGCGTGCTGCGCCATGGTCAGCGCGTCGTCACGGCGCACGGCGACGGCGAGATCCTGTCCGGAACGTTTTCGCCGACGCTGGCCAAGGCGATCGCGTTCGCGCGCGTGCCGGCCGATGCGGGTGACAAGGCGCAGGTCGACATTCGCGGCAAACTCGTGCCGGTGCGCATCGTCAAGTATCCGTTTGTGCGGGATGGTCGAAGCCAGATCGACATGCCGTAACTGGCATGTCGAACTGGCTGAGGGTGAGGCATGGAGGCCGATCGGGCGTGCGCCCTTGGATGGGTTACTTGCGGCGACGCATGTGATGCAATCGACCGAATCGACGACCTGCGCTTGGTTTGATCGAAGTCCCGTGTAAAATTAACCCGCCTGCGATTGGGCGTGACAGGAAACGGCCATGAATGAAATTCCCGGCGATCTGAAATTCCTCAAGTCCCATGAGTGGGCACGGGTCGAGGACAACGGCACGGTGACGGTCGGGATTTCCGATCACGCGCAGGGGCTGCTCGGCGACCTGGTCTACGTCGAACTGCCGAGTGTCGGCGACAAGGTTCAGGCCGGCAACGCTTGCGCGGTCGTCGAATCGGTCAAGGCCGCCTCGGACGTCTACGCGCCGGTATCCGGTGAAGTTGTCGCCGTCAACAGCGCGCTGGGCGACAAGCCCGAGACGATCAACGAAGACGCGTACGGCGAGGGTTGGATCTTCGTCGTCAAGCCGAGCAACCTCGCCGAGGAAACCGAAGAACTGCTCGACCCCGACGCATACGCCGAGGCGATCGAGAGCGAGGAGCACTGAGGAGCAGGGGTTAGGGAC
>DASSGP010000097.1:0-4659 GCA_035693405.1 Rudaea sp.
GGCCAACCGCACGCCGATCACGACGTTGCCGTTCGAGGTCGTGACACCGATGAGCGGCGCGACGCTCGACGCGACCGATCCCGTGCCACCGTGCCAGGGCCAGAGCCAGTCGTCGACAGGCACAATCTGGTTCGGCTACACGACCGGCGCGGCGCCCGAAATCCTCACGCTGCGCATCAAGGACTTCCAGGTACCGTCGGTGCTGGCGGTGTATACGGGCAGTCCCGGCGCATTCCGGCTGGCGTCCGGCGCATGCGCGCGGGCCGGAGGTTCGCCGAACAACGCGCAGCTCGCCGGCGTGCGGCTTGCCGCGAACACCACGTACTCGATCCTGCTCTCGGCGCAAACGTCCACCGCCGGCTGGAGCGTGGATTTCACCGTAACGGCGGCGCATCTCTACAACGTCACCAAGACCGACGACACGTTCGACGGCGTCTGCGATGCCGACTGCTCGTTGCGCGAGGCGATCCAGGCGGCCAACGTCGCGTCGACCAACGGCGAGGCCGGCGCCGTGATCGTGCCGGCGGGTCACTACGTGCTGACGCGTACCGGCACCGGTGAGACCGACAACGCGACCGGCGATCTCGACATCAGCAACGATATGGCCATCTACGGCGCCGGCATGGACCAGACCGTCATCGACGCGAACAGCATCGACCGCGTGATCAACCTGGTAACCCCCGCGCAGGACGCGAATACGCTGATCCTCGGCGATCTTACGCTGACGCACGGCAACGCCACGGACGCGGTATCCCGTGGCGGCGCAATCAACAACAATCCCTTGACGCCCAGCTTCATCGGCCTCGAGCGCGTAGCGCTGGTCGACAATCACGCGGCACAGACCGGTGGTGGCCTCGACACGGGGGGCTCGGGGACGATCCGCGAAAGCCGCTTCTCGCTGAACGTCGCTGGCGCGGCCGCCGGTGGAGCACTGCTTTTCAACCCGCAGGATCGCCCGTTCGAGATCGAGTCGAGCACGTTCGACGGCAACGACGGCGGCAATTCGGGCGGCGCCATCCAGACCCACGGCAACCTGCGTCTGACCAACAGCACGATCAGCGGCAACCACGTGGCCCAGCAGGGCGGCGGCATCTTCGTGGTAAATGGACCGTTCCAGATGTCGAGCACGACGGTGGCGTTCAACAAGGCCGGTACCCCAGCCTTCTGGAACCACGGCGGCGGACTCTATCTTGAAAGCATCAACACCTTCACGTACACGCTGTTCAACAACATCATTGCGGGCAATACTGTCGACGACTGCCTCATCTTCAGCGGCACCATCGAATCGCACCACAATCACGTACAGGCCCCGGGCCAGGACCCGGTCGCATGCACGTTCGCGGGCCCAGGCGACGTCACCGGCACCGATCCCCTGCTCGATCCGCTGCTCGCGAACAACGGTGGCCCAACGCCGACGCACGCGCTGCCGTTCACGAGCCCGGCGCACGATACGGGCGATCCCGCGGGCTGCAACGCACCCGACGGCCTGCCGCTCGTGAACGACCAGCGCGGCGCCGGCTTTCCGCGCCTGGACGGCAGGTGCGACAAAGGCGCGTTCGAGCAGTCGGTGCTGTTCGCGAACGGGTTCGAGCAGTAAAAGAAAAGCGGCCAGCACAGTTGTCTATGATTGGTTGGTCGGAGCTCTGCCAGGAAAGGGTTACGGCGCCCATGGGTTGCAACCGTCGAAGCCGGCATTGAAGACAATGTCGTCGTTTTTGGACCTTATACGGCCGATGTCGGCCCCAAGACGCGCGCGTAGTCGAGCGTGCCGTTCAACGCTGTCTGATCCGCGTTGGTCGTATGCAAACGGCATGTTGGTCAGGCCGTCAATCGCGACGTCGTTGCCGGCGTCCTGAGTATACGTTTTCAAGAAGTACAAACCGCTCCGGCTTTTCGTGCCATCAGCGTCAGACCGCGAGAAGGTGAGTCCGCCTGGAAAATTGCCGCCGTTCCTTTTTGACAAAAGTCGCCCCGCTGTGGCAGCAAGTGCACTTTGACCGTCTTTTAGTGCCCTCCAGCGCCAAATGCCCTTGCATATCGTTTATCGATGTGTATAATATCGTTTTACGATATACGAGGAGAGACTTCATGAGCAGCACTTCCGACCGCGCCCTCGCCTTGGCCCGCCCGGTGATCCAAGTCCTGACTGTCCTGAACATCTTCTATGCCCTGATCGTCGCGCTGCTCTTGGGCGCGAGCTTCTTCATGGAAGGCTGGCCGAAAAGGCCGCTGGGCATCGAACTGGTGACGAAGTACCCGCTGGCGCCGATCGGACTCCAGGCAATCATCGTCCTCGGGCTCCTCGGCGCGGCCATCGTGCACAATATCCTGCGGCGCTTGCTGGCAATCGTCGACACCGTTCGCATCGGCGACCCTTTCATTCTCGACAATGCGCGCCGTCTGCATGCGATCGCGTGGAGCGTGCTCGCGATCGAGGTGCTGCGACTCGTGATCGTGGCGATCGCCTCGGCCGTTTGGGAGCCGGGACACATGGGCGGCTCCTCGTTCACGCCATGGCTGTCGGTGCTGCTGCTGTTCGTGCTGGCCGGCGTGTTCGCGCAGGGCGCGCGGATGCGCGCCGACCTCGAAGGGACAGTTTGAGATGGGGATCGTCGTCCGCCTCGACGAGCTGTTGCACGCCCGCCGAATGACGCTTACCGAACTCGCCGCGCGCATCGACATTACCGTCGCCAACCTGTCGATCCTGAAGACCGGCAAGGCAAAGGCGGTGCGCTTCTCCACGCTCGAGGCGATCTGCGCCGTGCTCGAGTGCCAGCCTGGCGACTTGCTCGTTTTCGATGCGTTGCGGCCAGCGCCGCACTAGGCAGTGCAAAGGTATACTATTGCATCTCGCGAACGTAAGTCATCAGCGAGGAAGGTATCGGTGAAAACGTCATCCGCGTGCCTGGTCGCCGTCGCGCTCGCGCTTGCCTTTGCCGGGCGCGCGCACGCGCAATTGACCCTGCGCCTCGGCGCCGGCGCCGATGCGGCGGCGCTTGCGCCGACACGTGATCTGTTCCGTGCCGATCTCGGCGGCGGCACCGTGGCTGGCGCGAACGGTTCGTTCGGCGGCGTCCGCCGCGAGATCAACTGGGACGGCGTTCCGGCCGGATCCGCAGCCCCAAACTATCTGCCGGCGAACTTCTTCAATACCAGTTCGCCGCGCGGTCTGGTGTTGTCGACGGCGGGCACGGGATTCCAGGTCAGTGCATCCACGTCCGATCCCAGCGGCCAGCCGCTCTACTTCGGCAACATCGATTTCAGTTACTCGAGCACTTTCACTGTCTTCACGCCGCAACGGTTGTTCACCTCGATCGGCAGCAATATATACGATGTGACCTTCTATATTCCCGGGACGACGACACCAGCGGCCGTGAATGGATTCGGCTCGGTATTCACCGACGTCGACCAGGCCAACACCACCAGCCTGCGATTCTACGACCACAACAACGCGATCCTCGGCACGTACTACGCGCCCGTCGCATCCGGCGGCTTGTCCTTCGTCGGCGCATTCACCAACGACGGGCTCGCAACGATCGCCCGCGTCCGCGTCACTTTCGGCAACGCGATGCTGGCACCTGGAGCGATCGACAACAACACGAGCACCGACCTCGTCGTCGCCGACGACTTCATCTACGGCGAGCCGACGGACCGGATCTTTGGCGACGGGTTCGACTGACCGACGCCTGCGAACCGCAGCAGAGTTTCGCGCAACCGGCGGGGTGCGTTGTCAGAGTGCAAGACGCAGAAAGCCTGTCATCCTTCCTCGACCAATTCCCGCGCGCGCTCGGCAATGGATGGCGGAAACGCGCAAGCCCGGCGCGTCTGCGCATCGAGGTGCACGCCGATCAATGTGCAGACGGCAACCGTTTCGCTCGAACCTTCCTTGTACATGCGATGCGAGAAGTGGATCGCCTTTTCGTGAACCTCGAGCATGTGCGACACGATTTTCACGGCGTCGCCGGCGAACAGCTCTTGCCGGTAGTTGATGGTTTGTTCGACCGCGGCCATGCACCGGCCCTGCTCGCGCAGGTACGCCACCGTGAGACCGAAGCTCGCCAGGAACGACCATGAGGCCTCGTCGAACTTGCCGGTGTACCACATCACGTTCATGTGTCCCATGTGGTCGCAATGCCAGGGATAGACCAGGCCGCGATAGGTGATAGGCTCCTCACGGCACATCCGCTTGGCTTCACGGACGAACGCGACAATTGCAGCTGCATTGTGACTCATGGCGTGCATGCTCCCGATTCGAAACAACCGTTGAAGATTCCGTCGAACGTTTCGATCGACGAGAAGAAGACGACATTGGACAGATCTCCGGGCGGCGGGACCAGCACGCCCGATGTCGGCACGGCGCCCGAGGCTTTGCCGAGATAGTTCAGCACGTCGCCGCATTGCGAGGCCTGCGGTCCGCACCCCGCCGGCTCGCCGCCGCCATTGATAGAGACGAGGCCGCTGCCGGGCGCCGCCGGCGTCATCGTGAACACGTCGCGGCCGGCGCCGCCGATCAGCGCGATCGAGCTGCCCTGGCCAAGCTTCTCGCCGGCCAGGCGAATCGCCGTTCCGCCGTCGCCGCCGTGGATGAAGTAGCTGAGCGCGTCGGGCACCGCATAAATGTTCATGTTGTTGCTGGCCGTACCGAGTTTCACGGTCACA
>DASSGP010000098.1:0-6662 GCA_035693405.1 Rudaea sp.
GTCGGATGCCTGTACACCCCATGCACGACGCTGGCCCGGCGCACGCGGCGCATCACGTCAGCCAGATGCTTGCGGTTGCGCACTTCGATCGTGAACAGCAAGGTCGAGGTCTGCTGGTCGCGCTCCTGATACTCGACGTTCTCGATGTTCGAGTCGCCCTCGGCGATCGACGCCGCAACGGTGGCGAGCACGCCGGGTTTGTTGTCGACGACGATGCGCAGCTGCACGCGATAGTCGCCAGTGACCGCGCGATCCCAGTCGATCGCGATCATGCGCTCCGGCGTCTTGCGGTATTCGGCGACGTTCGGGCAGTCCTGGCGGTGCACGACGATGCCTTTTCCGGCCGAGAGGTAGCCGACGATTTCATCGCCGGGCACCGGATGGCAGCAGTTGCCGAACGTCAGCACGCCGCGCTCGCTGCCGGTAATCAGGATCTTTTCCGTGCTCGGCGTCGCCGGCTCGCCTTCGGCACGCCGCGTCTGCACCAGTTGTGCCGCGACCTGGTCCGGCATGCGATTGCCCAGCGCGATATCGGCGAGCAGTTCCTCGAGCCGCTTGTACTTGCCCTTGGCCAGATAGCGGTCCAGCACCTTCGGCGGAATCGCCTCGAGCGGCACGCCACGCGTCTCGAGCGCGCGGTCGAGCATGCGATGGCCGAATTCGACCGCGTCTTCGTGCTGCAGGTGCTTGAGGTGATTGCGGATCGCGATGCGCGCGCGGCCGGTCACGACCCATTCGAGCCACTGTGGATGCGGGTGCGCCGACGGCGCGGTAATGATCTCGACGGTCTCTCCGGAGTTCAGCCGCGTGCGCAATGGCACCAGTTTCTTGTCGACGCGCGCGGCAACGGCATGGTTGCCGATGTCGGTATGGACAAAGTAGGCGAAGTCGAGCGCCGTGGCGTTGCGCGGCAGCGCCAGGATCTGGCCCTTCGGCGTGAACAGGTACACGTCGTCCGGGAACAAATCTACTTTTACATTTTCGATGAAGTCGAGCGGCGATACGTCGCGGGTCTGCGTCTCGACCAGGCCGGCGACCCACTCGTGTGCGCGCGACTGGGCCGAATTGGCCGGACCGGTGGTCTTGTAGACCCAGTGTGCGGCGACGCCGCGTTCGGCGACCTGGTCCATGTCCTCGGTGCGGACCTGGATCTCGATCGGCGCGCCGAACGGGCCGAACAGCACCGTGTGCAGCGACTGGTAGCCGTTCGCCTTCGGGATCGCAATGAAATCGCGGAAGCGGGCTTCCAGCGGCTTGTACAGCGAATGCACGGCGCCGAGCGCGTGATAGCACTCCATCGTCGATTCGACGACGACGCGAAAACCATAGACGTCGATGACCTGGGCGAAGGTTTTGTGCTCGCTGCGCATCTTGGCGAAGATGCTGTACGGCGACTTGACGCGGCTGACGATGCGGTGCTTGATGCGCTCCTGCTTCAGTCGCGCCGACAGCGCCGCCTCGATCTTGCTCATCGACTCGCGCCGCGTCCCGAGCATGCTCTTGATGCGCGCCGCGATGACCCGGTGGCGGAACGGAAACAGCACGCGGAAACCCAGGTCCTGCAGCTCGGACTTGAACTTGTTCATGCCCAGGCGCTGGGCGATCGGCGCGTAGATGTCGAGCGTCTCGCGGGCGATGCGCCAGCGTGCTTCCGGCGCCATCGCACCGAGCGTGCGCATGTTGTGCAGCCGGTCGGCCAGCTTGATCAGGATCACGCGCAGGTCGCGCGCCATCGCCAGCAGCATCTTGCGGAAACTTTCGGCCGCCGCTTCCTGCAGGGTCGAGAAGCGGATCTTGTCGAGCTTGGTGACGCCGTCGACGAGTTCGGCTACGGTCTTGCCGAAGCCGGCCTCCAGTTCGCTGCGCGACAGCGGCGTATCTTCGAGCGTGTCGTGCAGGATCGCCGCGACGATCGTCTCGACGTCCATGCCGAGGTCGGCGAGGATGCCGGCGACGGCAACCGGATGGGTGATGTAGGGTTCGCCGCTCTTGCGCGTTTGCCCGGCGTGGGCGTCTGCGCCGATCAGGTAGGCCTGGCGCACGAGGGCAATCTGCTCGGCCGGCAGGTAAGCCAGACGCTTTTCCAACGCTTGCACGTTAGCAGGGAGAACTTCCTGCATCGCCGTGCTCAAGGGTCACCTCGCGCTTGGATCAGCCCGTCCGCGTTCGACGGGTACTTCGCCAGGCGGCCACGGAATCGTCGCCGTTGCGGCGCAATCCATGGCGCGCGGCGTGGGTCACAGGTCGTCGCCGCCCTTGGACAGGTCGTCGTCGACTTCGGCGGCTGCCCACTCGAGCGCTTCGCGCTCGGCCTTCTCGCGTTCCTGCCGATCGATCTCGGCGATCAACTCGGGATTGACCTTGCGCCCGGCAATCTCGCGCAGCGCCAGGACGGTCGGCTTGTCGTTGGTCGATTCGACCAGGGCGTCGGCACCCTTGGCCAGCTGGCGCGCGCGTTTGGTCGCCATCAGCACCAGTTCGAAACGGTTGTCGACCACCGCCAGGCAGTCTTCCACGGTAATGCGTGCCATAAAACCCTCAAAATCTGCGTGAATTCACGAATTTACACCAGCATCATTGTAGCCGGTGGCTATGGTGCAGTGCAAACAGGATATCCCGAGAGAGCAATAGCGCGCCATCCGGCGAACATGGCAGCCTTGACCATCAGGCTGCCGCAATCCATTCAAGCTGAACGAGCCATGGACGGCGGTCGGCCGGATCCGGCAAATGCCAGCCGACTTGATTTAGGCTAACTCAAACCCAATTGGCGATGATGCGTTGCGGCAGCGCTGGCGTTCCTACGCCGCCGCGCTGGCGCCCAGCACCGCAAAACCCACACAAAAAAACCAAATCATGCTGACCCTGACTCCGCGTTCCAGCCGGCAAACGATTCTGCTCCTGATTGCCGTATTGCTGGCCGGTTGCGCCACGCCGATGCCGCGCAAGGACGACCCGTATGAGAACTTCAACCGCAAGATGTACGCATTCAATGATTTTGCCGACCGCGTCGCGATACGGCCGGTCGCCGTCGGGTATCGCAAGATCACGAACGAGACCACGCGCCGGCTGATCAGCAACTTCTTCGCCAACATCGAGTCGCCGATCACGATCGCCAACGACCTGCTGCAGGCCAATCCCAAGGAAGCGTTCAAAGCGACCACGCGCCTGGTCATCAACACCACGGTCGGCATTCTTGGACTGTTCGATCCGGCCAGCGAGATGAGCATCGATGCGAGCACGACCGATCTGGGCGTGACATTGGCAAAGTGGGGAGTGCCCGAGGGTCCGTATTTGGTGCTGCCGCTGTTCGGTTCGACGACTGTCCGTGAAGGCATTGCGTTCCCGATCGACCGCTACCTGTTCGACCCGCTGTCCTGGTATTCGGCAGGTCACAGCTTCCAGTTGGACGTGCACTACCTGCCGACGTTCGTGTACCTCATCACGTTGCGTTCGAGCGCGATCGACGCCGAGGGTCTGCTCGAAGGCGTTTACGATCCTTACGTGTTCTATCGCGACGCCTACCGCCAACGGCGCCTGTACAAGATCTATCGCGGCAATCCGCCGATGGAGGCGATCCAGTCACTGCAAGGCGTGGAGGACGTCGACGTCGATGCGTTGCTCAAGGAGCAGGAGAAGTACGAGCAGCAGCACAAACCCGAAGACAAGCAGCCGCCCGAGAAGAGGCCAGAGGCGCACTAGAGGCTGTCGCGTCCGGCGGCCGGGCGGCCGGACCTGACTCAGGCCAGCCCGAGCAGCGAATCGACTTCACACAGGCGCGCGAGGTTGAGCAGGCCTTGCGGCGCGCGCAGGTAGCGCATCCTGCCGCCGCGCATTCGCGCCCGCGCGCTCCAGGCGATCAGCACCGCAAGCGTGGCGCTGTCGGCGTTTTCGAGCGCGGCAAGATCGACGTTGACGGGGCCCTCGGCGCGCGGCATCTGCGGCGCCTGCGTCAACGCGCGTGCGGCATTGGCGAACGTGATCGCGCCGGAAACGCGCAATGTCCCGAGCGTGTCGGATTCGACGCTGAAATACGGCGCGGAACTCACTGCTTCTTGTCGTTCTGCTCGAGCGTTTCCAGCGCCTTGGCTCCCTGCGTTTCCAGGCGCGTCGTCAACGCATCGAGGTTTGACTTGGCGATTTCCGCGGCGACCTGGTTGCGGTAATTGGTCACGTACGAAATACCCTCGATGATGACGTCGTAGGCCTTCCAGTCGCCAGCCGAGGTCTTGCGGAACGCATAGTCGACCGGCACGACCTTGCCGTCGTCGAGCACGACCTGGGTGCGCACCAGCGTGCGCTTGTCGTTCAGCTCGCCCTGGAACGGCAATACGCGCACGCGGCCTTCGGTGTACTTGAGCAGGCCCTCGGCGTAGCGGTGCGTGATCGAGTTGTACATCGCCTTGGCGAAACGCGCACGCTGCTCGGGCGTGGCAGTGCGCGCGTTCTGGCCGAGCACGAGGATCGACGCATAGTCGATGTCGAAGTGCGGCAGCACGATGCCGTCGATCGTCTTGAGCAATGCCTCGCGGTTTTTCTGCAGCTCGTCGCGACGCGTTTCCATCGTCTTGGCGAGGTCGTCGACCAGATTCTGGACGACCTGGTTCGGCTGCAGGTTTTCCGCCTGCAGCGGTGCTACCGCGACCAGGAACAGGCAAAACATTGAGTATACGAAGCGCATGATTCGATCCTTGTTGGTGTTTTTGCAGCGAGGCTACTTGCTGTCGGGCTTTGCGGCCTGCTTCTCGCCGGGTTTTTCGCCCGCTTTGCCGGCATCGCCGCCGACCAGATACTTGCCGATCAACTCCTCGAGCTGCATCGAGCTTTGCGTCAGCACGACCTCGTCGCCGTTCTTGAACATGTCCGGCGAGCCGCCCGGCTGGATGGCAACGTACTGGTCGCCCAATAAACCGCTCGTGAACACGGCGGCGGCCGAGTCGTCCGGAATCTTGTCATAGCGCTTGTCGA
Source organism: Rudaea sp. (assembly GCA_035693405.1). Lineage (GTDB taxonomy): Bacteria > Pseudomonadota > Gammaproteobacteria > Xanthomonadales > Rhodanobacteraceae > Rudaea. The sequence continues at coordinate 4,966 of DASSGP010000098.1, forward strand.
GCGACAAAGTGACCAGCGCATCGAGCTTGTCCGGCTCGAGCTTGATGTCGGCCACGCTGCCGACGCGCACGCCGGCGACCTTCACCGGCGCGCGCAGCTTGAGCTGGCCGATGTTCGTGAAACGCGCCTTGATCGCGTAACTGTCGCCCTGCGAATAATTCGCCAGCGACGTCGTCTGCGTCGCCAGGTACGCGAGCGCGACGAAGCCGAGCAGGATGAACAGGCCGGTGCCGATCTGAAACGATTGTCGTTGTGCCATCGAAGTTACTCCTTAAGCATTTCCCCTTCTCCCATCGGGAGAAGGTGGCGCGAAGCGCCGGATGAGGGTCGGGGCATTAATCAACGTTGATACAGACCCGGCCCTCACCCCTACCCCTCTCCCGCCGGGAGAGGGGTTCAAGCAATCTGCACTCGGCCTAGACCCATGCCCTACATCAAAAACGCCGTCATGACGAAGTCGATCATCAGCGTAGCGATCGAGGAAAACACCACCGTACGAGTCGTCGCGTAGGCCACGCCTTCGCTCGTCGGCGCCGTCGTGTAACCCTGGAAGGTGGCGATCAAGGTCACGACCGCACCGAACGCGGTGCTCTTCCATACACCGTTGACGACGTCGTCCCAGACATCGACGTTGGCGGTCATGTTCGACCAGAACGTGCCGTTGTCCAGGCCCAGCCAGCTCACGCCGACCAGGTGCGCGCCGAGGATGCCCAGGCCGTTGAACACGCACGCCAGGATCGGCATCGCGATGACGCCGGCAAGGAAGCGCGGTGCCACGACGAAGGCCAACGGATCGACCGCCATCATCTCCATCGCATCGAGCTGGTCGGTCGCGCGCATCAGGCCGATCTCGGCGGTGATCGACGTTCCGGCGCGGCCGGCAAACAGAAGCGCGGTGACGACCGGACCGAGCTCGCGGTACAGCGACAGCGCGACGACCGTGCCGAGCGCGGCCGTGCCGCCGAAGATCGACAGGGTGTGATAGAGCTGCAGTCCGAGCACCATGCCGACGAACAATCCGCAGGTCATGATGATGACCAGGCTCATCGCACCAACAAAAAATATCTGGCGTACAGTCTCGCGCGCATAGCGCAAGCTGAGCGGGATCGCGCGCAGGATGCGGAACAGGAAGATTCCGCACGCCCCGATCTGCGCCAGGCCGTCACGCACCGGTGACCATGCTGCGCGTACGGCGCTCATGGCTTGGGCTCCGGATTTCGCGCAGCGGCACCGCCGAGGCCGAGCTGCGCCGCATAATCCGGCGCGGGATAATGGAACGGCACCGGTCCGTCGGCTTCGCCGCTGAAGAACTGCCGTGTCCACGGGGTTTCGCCGCGCGCCAGGTCTTCCGGAACACCATGCGCGACGATCTTGCCGCCGGCGAGTAGATAGATGTGGTCCGCTACGCGGCGCACAGCGGCCAGTTCGTGCGCGACCAGGATGCTGGTGATGCCAAGCGTCTGGTTCAGCGTGCGGATCAGCTTCAGGATCTGGTTCAGCGCAATCGGATCGAGTCCGACGAACGGTTCGTCGTAGATGATCATCATCGGATCGCGCACGATCGCGCGCGCCAGCGCCACGCGGCGCACCATGCCGCCGGACAGCTCGCTCGGCATCAGTTCGGCCGCGCCGCGCAAACCGACCGCCTGCAGTTTGGTCAGCACGATGTTGCGCAGAATCTCTTCCGGCAGCTTCAG
>DASSGP010000099.1:0-11790 GCA_035693405.1 Rudaea sp.
ATCGTCGGGGCCGGCGGCATCGGTTTCGATGTCGCCGAATTCCTGACCCAGGACGAACCTTCTCCAACGACGGACATCGCGCGTTGGTCCCACGAGTGGGGCGTCGACCAGAGCTACGCACGTCGCGGCGGCCTGGCAAAGCCGGTGTCCGAAGCGTCTCCGCGCGAAGTGTGGCTGCTGCAGCGAAGTCCCGGCACGCCCGGCAAGCGCCTCAACAAGACCACGGGCTGGGTGCATCGAGCGGCGCTGAAGATGAAGCACGTGAAGATGCTCGGTGGAGTGAACTACGAACGCGTCGACGACGCCGGGCTGCACATCGTCGTCGATGGAAATTCGCAAATACTGCAGGTGGACAATGTCGTCGTCTGCGCTGGCCAGGAACCGCGGCGCGATCTGTACGACGGGCTGAAAGCCGCGAACGTCGACGTGCACCTGATCGGCGGTGCCGACGTCGCGGCAGAGCTAGATGCCAAGCGCGCGATCGCGCAAGGCACGAGGCTCGCAGTCGCGCTCTGAAGCCGCTTTGGGTTGTGGCTCCCGCGCGGACGCGCCTGCCAACGCGAGCGTTCCGCGCTGCAGCATTGCCCGCGCTGGCTTGCGCTCTCAGGCAGGCGTAAGGTTGCATACGTGACGCGTCCACTGGTCGCGAGCACGCCCGCGCTGACGCCTGTCGGGGATGCGTCGAGTCGTCGCGCGTCAAACTCACGCAACGAGTCTCTCTGATCTCATACCTACGAGGAGGATTCCTATGCTCAAGCATGTCTTATTCGGAACGATCGCAACTCTGGCACTGTCGTCGCTGGCCTCTGCCGATGCGCCGCCAGCCCCCCCGTCGCCGCCGGCTGAACTCGCCCAGCTCGATTTCTTCGTCGGCACCTGGAATTGCAGCGGCAAGGCCTTCGCCACTCCGATGGGGCCTGAACATGCGACGACGGCGACTGTGCACGCTGCCAAGGAAGTCGGCGGGCGCTGGGTGCGGACCAACTACGACGAGAACAAGACCGCCGCAAATCCGATGCCGTATCACGTCGTTGCTCACTTCGGCTACGACTCCGCCAAGAAGCAGTTCGTGAACTCTTGCGTCGATGTGTTCGGCGGCTACTGCACCACGACCAGCAGCGGCTGGAACGGCGACACGATGATCTTCGAGGGTCCGGTAAACGGCATGCCCGAGCCCGGAAGCGGACGCGATACGTTCACGAGGAAAGGCGCGAACCAGCTGACACACATGGGCGAGATGCAGGGCCCGGACAAGAAATGGATCAAGACCGACGAGGAAACCTGCCGCAAGGGCAAGTGATCGCGGGGGAAAACGGTTCAATCCCGGGCACCGCGACGCCGACTCCATTCCCTGGTGTCGACGCCGCGATGCTTCCAGCCGGCAAACTCCAGGTACGGCCGATCAGTGATGCTCGTGTTCGTCGTCGTCGTGCTTGTCGCGATAGTGCTTGAGCACCCATTCATGGCGCTCGTACGGGTGGTCGGTATCCAGATCGAGCTCGACGCCACCGGCTGAGACATAGGCACGGCTTTCGGCGGGCAGCGCGACGCCGGATTGCCAGCGTCCGTCGGTCTGCCAATAGTAGGTCTTGGTCTCCGGCGCGAAATAGATCTGGTGGTCGGCGTAATAGATGTAATGGTGCTTCCCGGTCTTTTCGACGGTCACGGTCGTGTCCGCCATCGACGGCGCCGCGACGGCGAATCCGATGGCCAGCATGACTCCAGCGGTGAGCTTGCGGAAGGTACGCATCAGCGATTCTCCTTGGATGAGTTCGTTGGGTTGAAGCAAGTGGTAGAGACAACTTGCGTGCCAACGGACAAGACCCGGTAAATCACTGGGTTACCGCCGATCGGGCGCATGGCGTCGCGCCCTATGCAAGGGTCATCGATGCGAAAGATTGCAACTTGCAAGAAATTGCGGGCCGGATTCCGCGTTGCGGCCAGGAACCGGCATTCAGCCAGGCGTCAGTGCGACTGCCACGGACCGAAATCGAAAAGCTGCTTTGTATACGTTTCCACAACCGCACTGAATGGCTGCTGCGCGGAATCGACCAGGACGGCGCGGTGGCGCAGCACGGAATCGGGGATGCGCACGGCGGATCGATCGCCAGCCGCTGTGGCTTGCGCTCCGGACATTTCCCATCCCGGCGGCAACGGCGACCACAGCAGTTCTGCCGAGAGCGTCCGCCGCTGGAAGTGCAGCGGCTGTACGACCTTGCCGAAAGGCTCGTCGGTGCTGTCCAGGCGCTGATTCATGTCCGCCGTGAGACGTCTCGGCACGTACCAGTTGTCGGCCTCGGAAAAAACATGTACGCCGCACATCAGTTGCACGTGCCGGTAACCGATCGGTTCTCCGGCGTCGACCTTCAACAAGGCGCGAAGGTCATCTGGAACCGGTTTGGTAACGTCGCGAACGCGCCGCGCGACAATTCGCGCCGGCTCGGCGAGACGATGATCGGCGCACCAGCGTTCGAGCGTCAGCGTGGCGCTGTCATGGCTGAGCAGATCGGCATTCAGGGTCTGCAGCAACGCCAGCAATTCGACGCGCTCGACATAGGGGTCGGCGCGCGAAGCCGGAAGCGACGCGCACCCGGCCGCCGCCAACGTAATGAAAACCAGAACGCAGCGCACGGCCGCGTCGCGAGTGAAAACGCCGGGCCGCGTTCGCCTGGGTGGCGAAGTCGCCATGGTGACTCCTTCCCGGTTGGTCTGGATCGCCGATTATAGGCGCGGACCATGCACCCGGAACTCGACCGATTCAAATCGCGCGCCGCTCACACGGAGCAACGAGGCGCGCGCAAGATTGTCTGGCGTCTGAGGTTACTGCCGCCGCGATCAGCCCGCCAACGGCCGGTCGCTCATCAGGCCGAGCAGGTTGCCTTCCGGATCCGTGCAGAAGGCAAGCATGACTTCGCTTGTCGGCGTGCGGCCGATGACGTGCGGCAGTTGCTCGAAGTGCACACCCTTTCCGACCAGATCGGCGTGGGCCTGCCCGGCATCGGCGACCTTGAAGTAGAAAACCGTGTCGCGCCCACCAGGCTTCCCGCCCTGGGCGCTGAGCATCAGGCGGACGCCACCGATGTCGAAGAAACTCATTCCCGGCACTTCGAACAACAGCTTCAAACCGAGCGTGTCGCGATAGAAGGCCGTTGCCCGCGGCAGCTCCGTGACACTGAGCGCAATCTGCGCAATACCGTTGACCAGACTCATGGCGGCTCCTTTCATTGTCGGCAAAAACGCGATACGATTAGCCTTGGCTAATAGTTAGTGTAAGCTAACAAAATGTCGAAACCACGTCAAGATCCGGATTCCGCCATCGGCCTGGCCGACCGCCTGCACAGTGTTGCCATCCACTTGCTGCGCCGCGCGCGGCGCGAGGATGCGGCGATGGGCCTGCCACCTGCGCAGGCGTCGGTACTGTCGGTACTCGTGTTTGGCGGTGCGCGGACGCTGTCGGCGCTGGCCGAAGTCGAACAGGTCAAAGCGCCGACCATGACCCGAATCGTCGACGCGCTCGAACGCGCGGGGCTGGCGCAGCGCCAGGCGGACGCGGATGACCGGCGCAAGCTCAGCGTTGCGGCAACTGCTGCCGGCCTGCGCTTGATGCAGCAGGGCCGCTTGCGCCGCGTCAAGGCGCTAGCCCAGCTGCTGGCGGGCCTCGATCGCAACGAACAAGCCACGCTCGACGAGGCCGTGAAGTTGCTGGCGCGATTGCAGACGCGCAAATCCGGGCAATAATAGCCAGCGTATCGCCGCACCCTGCCCCTCCGCCAATGGAACGTTGCATGAAGCTCCGCACGCCGCTGATCGCCGTCCTTGTGTTGTTCGCGCTCACCGCTGGCATCGCGCGGGCGCAAGAGAAAGCGGCCGATGCACCGCGGTTCTTTCACATCGAGCCGGTTCGCCCCGTTGCCGAGTTGCAGGCGATCGCGCTTGCCGCGGCGCCGCCGGCCGAGCACGGCGATTTCCGCGCATCCGACCTCGTCGAGCTGACCACGCTCGATCCGGCGATCAAGCTCGACATCCGCTACGCGACGACGCGCAATTTTCTCGGCACGCCGCTGTACAGCCAGGCGCGCGCCTTCATGCAGCGCCCCGCAGCGCTGGCGCTGGCGCGCGTGCAGAAATCCCTAGCCGGCGAAGGCTACGGATTGCTCGTGCACGATGCCTATCGACCGTGGTACGTAACCAAGATCTTCTGGGATGCGACGCCGCCCGACAAACACGAGTTCGTCGCCGATCCGGCCAGCGGATCGCGCCACAACCGCGGCTGCGCGGTCGACCTGACTTTGTATACGCTCTCCGACGGCCGGCCGGTCGAGATGCCCAGCCTGTACGACGAGATGTCGGAGCGCGCCTATCCGACCTACGCCGGCGGCCCCGAAGAACCGCGCCGCTTGCGCGAACTGCTGCGTCGGCACATGGAGGCCGAAGGCTTCAGCGTTTTCCAGTACGAGTGGTGGCACTTCGACTACCGCGACTGGAAATCCTACGCGCTGCAGAACGCGCGCTTCGAGGACATCGGCGCAACAGGTACAAAGGCGAAGCACTGACATGCAACAGACCATTGCCCACATCGCGCTCGTCGTGCGCGACTACGACGAGGCGATCGCGTATTACACGCAGGTGCTCGGCTTCGAATTGCTGGAGGACGAGGCGCGGGGTCCCGGCAAGCGCTGGGTGCTGGTCGCGCCTCGGGGAAGTCGCGGCACTTCGCTGCTGCTCGCCCGCGCGGCCAATCCGGAACAGCAGAGCCGCGTCGGCAATCAGACCGGCGGGCGGGTCTTCCTGTTCCTGCACACCGACGATTTCCAGCGCGACTATCAGGCGCTGCTGGCGCACGGCGTGCGGTTTGTCGAGGCGCCTCGCTACGAAACCTACGGGACGGTCGTCGTGTTCGAAGACCTCTATGGCAATCGCTGGGACCTGATCGAACGAAAAGGCGCCGCGTGACGATCGCTCCGATCATCGCCTTGGCATTGTCCGCCGCGCTTGCGGCGGTCGCCTCGGCGCAAGCGGACGACGCCGAAGCTCCTGCAACTGCGCAGACGCTGGTGCCCGTTTTCGATTGCTTCGCGATGAACTCCGCGTGGGGGTTTACGCTTTCCGGCAAGCTCGTCGACGTCGACGGCAATGTCTTCAGTTACGGCCGCCGTGGCAAAGCGTGGTTGGCCATGCCGGTGATGGAAGGCAGCGCGAAGTATTACTCCGAGACGGATCTGCAGGACAAGTTCAGTGACGCTCGGCGCACCGGCCATGTCGATGCTGCCGTGCTCGCGGGCAACACGGCTTTGATCGACCCCGCCGGCGCCGGGAAACTGGCCGTAGCAGACGGCGGCGCGCGTGACGCCGGATCCAGCGGCTGTCATGCCTACGTGCACGATGCGGCGCGCAAACGCTATCGGGACATCGAACTCGGCAGCGATGGGGGCGTCAGCGACATGCGCACGACGAACGAGGCGGCTGAGGCACAACAGCTGTTGAAGTGGCTGCGCTCGGTCGGGGTCGCGCAATAAGGGCTTTGCGCATGGATCAATTCAGCTATCTGTCGGTACTGCTGTCGATCATCCTGGGCCTGGCGATCACGCAAGTGCTCAAGGGTTTTCGCGGCATCCTGCTCGCACGCACGCGCGTGCGCATGTACTGGCCCGTGCTGCTCTGGGCCATCGGGCTGCTGGGCATGTGCGTGCAGAGTTGGTGGACCACGTTCAGTCTGCGCGAGGTCACCGACTGGACGTTCGCGCAGTTCGCCGTCGTCCTGTTGCAGATGGTGCTTACGTACATGCTGGCCGCGCTCGTGTTCCCCGACTTCTTCGGCGATGAAACGGTCGACCTGCGCAGCCACTACTTTGCGCATGTCCGCTGGTTCTTCGGCTTGTTCATCTCGGTCCTGATCACCAGTCTGGCAAAGGATCTCGTCATCAGCGGCCACCTGACGGACGACCGGATCAACGTCGGCTTCCATCTCGTCTTCATCGCAGCGTTCCTGATTGCAGCCCTGACGCGGCGTGAGTGGTATCACAAGGCGCTGTCGCTGTTCGGCATCGTCGCGTTTGCTGCCTACACGCTGTTGCTGTTTTCACGGCTGCGTTGATCACGGCCGCCGCTGCCGCATACAGGAGTCGCCATGAAATTCGCGAAGATTCTCTTCAACGTCGCCGGCATCTGGGGCGTGATCCTGCTGTTGCCGCTGTACTTCATCTTCGACCTGATCGGCCAGCAGGATCCGCCGCCGATTACGCACCCGGCGTTCTTCTACGGCTTCGCCGGGCTCGGACTGGCCTGGCAGGTGGCATTCTTCATCATCGCGCGCGATCCATTGCGCTTCCGGCCGATGATGATTCCTTCGATCCTTGAAAAGATCGGCTATGGCGGCGCCGTGGTCGCGCTGTATGCGCAAGGCCGCATGCACGGGCAGGATCTGGCGTTCGGCCTCGTGGATCTGTTGTTCGCGGCGTTGTTTGCTGTTGCCTTCTTGCGGACCGCGCGCGCCACGGCCTAGTGACCTGTGACGCCTTACTGAAGCTGTAGATCGCCCCCTGCGGTTGCCTCGGGCAGCTACGGCTGATTCGTGCCCGCCTCGTCGACGCAGCGGCGCAATTCGAGCCGGCCGCCGCCGGTGCTCTGCGGCGTGCAGACCACGGAGTCGAGCAGATACGCGCCACGCCTCGATTCGGCGTGGCAACTCATGCCGGTGGCGGCGAGCCCATACTTCCTGCGCATGGCATCCGCTTGGGCGGTGGCGCGCGCGCGCTGGTCGGCCGTCATCGCCGCTTCGAGCTTGCGCGCCAGCGACGTGTAGTCGGCGTAGCTGAATTCGGCGGCCAGCTTGATCCAGGCGTAGCCGGTGATTTCGTCGCGCGGCGTACCCTGGCCGAGCACGTACATACGTCCGACGATCGCCTGGCTGGTCTTGTCGCCGCCGCAGGCCGTCCGCCGATTCAGCGCGAATGCGCGATCGTAGTCATGTTTGTCGTAAGCAATCGTGGCCTGGCTCAGCATGTCGGAGTAGGCTCCCGGCTGAACCTCTTCGAACAGCGTGTCATCGGTGGCGAATGCCGCGCCCGCGCACAACGCTAGTACACTTGTCCACAATACCGCATTCTTCATCGAGACCCTACCAACGCAGGCGGACGAACGCCGATGGCCCGTAGAAATGTATGCGGGCCCGGCCCTCCCAGGACGCCTTTTCGGCTTTCAGATCGAGATTGTTGGCGCTGTACTCGAGCGCGAATCCCAGGTTTTGCCAAGGATAGTACTCCATCCCGAGCGTTCCGTTCAGCAGGTGTCCGGTCAGTACGCCGGATGGCTTGCGCACGCCGGAAAAATCGGCGTAGCCGCGAAAGCTTGGCGAAAATGCATGCCGCCAGCCGAGAGTCAGCAGAGGCGCGATGGCGTCGGCTCCGGCCTCGCCGTGGGCTGTCAACGAGTCGGCGTTGACGCTGATGCCGCCGTCAATCGTGCCGTTCAGGCTGTAGTAGGCCGCGCCGAGTCCGATGCCGACGACGTCGTGCACCGAAGGCGCGAACCACCAGTGCCAGGCGGCGTTGAGGATCTGCAACCGCACCCGCGCTTCGACGAATGCGCTGGCATGATAGACGTTGCCGTCGAATTCGATGTCGCGTGCCAGCGAAGTCCCGGCGCCTTTTGAATACTTGTATCCGCTGATACTGAATCCCTGGCTGTCGAGTACCAGGAGTTCGAGTCGCCCCGTCGTCAAGGTGCGGTGATTGTCGATGCCGAGATCGTGCTCGAAGCTGACGTCCGATCCGGCCAGGCCGGGGCCGTTTGCTTCGACCCGCGTGTCGACAACCGGATAGAAGCCGCCGAACGAAATGCTGGCGCGATCGAGCGCCTCGGGAATTTCCGCGATCGCTGCTTGCGAAAACGCCCAAGCAGCGACAGCTGCGAGCCACCCCGGCGCGGATCTGATCGGCGTGCACCTCATCGCAGCATCCTGCCGCCGCGCCCGTGACGGAAACCTTAACGCTGGTCGATCGGCACGAATTTCAGGTCCTCGGGGCCGATGTAGTTGGCGCTCGGGCGGATGATCTTGCCGTCGATACGCTGCTCGATCACGTGCGCGCTCCAGCCCGATGTGCGCGAAATCACGAACAGCGGCGTGAACATCGCAGTCGGAACGCCCATCATGTGGTAGCTCACGGCGCTGAACCAGTCGAGGTTCGGGAACATCTTCTTGATCTCCCACATCGTCGCCTCCAGGCGTGCGGCGATGTCGAACATCTTCATGTTGTTCTGCGCAGCCGAAAGCTCGCGCGCGACTTCCTTGATGACCTTGTTGCGCGGATCACTGACGGTATAGACCGGATGGCCAAAGCCGATCACGACCTCCTTGCGCTCCACGCGCGCGCGGATGTCGGCGTCGGCCTGGTCCGGCGTGTCGTAGCGGCCCTGGATATCGAATGCGGCTTCGTTCGCGCCGCCGTGTTTCGGACCGCGCAGCGCGCCGATCGCGCCGGCAATGCACGAGTACATGTCGCTGCCGGTTCCGGCAATCACGCGCGCGGCGAACGTCGAGGCATTGAATTCGTGCTCGGCGTAGAGGATCAGCGACGTGTGCATCGCGCGCTCCCATAGCGCGCTCGGCTTCTTGCCGTGCAGCAGGTGCAGGATGTGGCCGCCGATCGAATCGGCGTCGGTTTCCACGTCGATACGCTTGCCGTTGACCGCGTAGTGGTACCAGTACATCAGGATCGAACCGAGCGAAGCCATCAGGCGGTCGGCAATGTCGCGTGCGCCGGGATGACTGTGGTCTTCCTTTTCCGGCAGCGCGCAGCCGAGCGCGGAAACACCGGTGCGCATGACGTCCATCGGATGCGTCGACGCCGGCAGTTGCTCGAGCACCGCCTTGACGGTTGCCGGAATGCCGCGCAGCGCTTTCAGTTGGGTCTTGTAGGCGGCCAGCTCGGCGCGGTTCGGCAGCTTGCCGTGCACGAGCAGGTAGGCAATTTCCTCGAATTCGCAGGTCGTTGCGACGTCGAGGATGTCGTAGCCGCGATAGTGCAAGTCGTTGCCGGTGCGGCCGACCGTGCACAGAGCCGTATTGCCGGCAGCAACGCCGGACAACGCTACGGACTTCTTGGCTTTGGGGAGGATCTGTGCGGGTTCGCTCATTGGGTTTCCTTCTGCGGGATTGCCGCTTCTGCACTATCGTTGTCGATGAAGTCTTCCGGGCTTCGCGCCGGGCACTCGGCTATTTCGTGATGGACCAGCGACGGATCTTTTTCGCGTTCGTCACGCATCCAGCATTCGTCCATGGTCGAGCAATAACACAGCCGCATCTGCACGCGTGTCGCCTGCTTGGCGTAACGGTTGAAGTCGTCAGAATCGCGAAACAGGACCTGGGTTATGCGTTCGCCGGCCGAGAGCACGACACGGTTGACCGTCGAATAGGGCGGCCGGTATTCGAACTTCAGTCCGAGCGCAGCGTAGACAGCGTCCCAGTTTCGCTGCGGCTTTGCGTCGACGTATATCTGCACGGATCGTATCAGTGCCGGCCCAACGCCTTTGTTGACCAAGGACAACTCGCGCTTGGAACCCGAGATGCCGGTTTCCAGATACGGCCAGACCTGGGCGCGCACCTGCTGGCGCTGAATGTATGCGGTATAGCCCGATACGCACAGCGCCAACAGGCCGACCAGCGCCGCAATGACCGCGGCCATGCCATCCCATTCGCGCCGCCGCGGGAATGGTTTCGCCAGCGCATCACGCGTTTCCCGTGGCAGCGATTCGTCGTTCATCAGCTCACCGGTGCGCCCGTCGCAAAAGACTCAGGACTTCCTCGAAGCGGCAAACAGCTCGTCGAGCTTGCGCTCGAATTCGTGATAACCGATGCGGTCATAGAGCTCATCGCGCGTCTGCATCGTTTCGACCACGTTCTTCTGGTGACCGTCGCGGCGTATCGCCGTGTAGACATTTTCCGCCGCCTTGTTCATCGCACGAAACGCCGACAGCGGATAAAGAACGATGCCGACGCCGGCGCTGCGCAGTTCGTCGACGGAGAACAGCGGGGTCTTGCCGAACTCGGTGATGTTCGCCAGCACCGGCACCTTGACCGCATCGACGAAGCGGCGATAGGTCGGCAGCTCGTAGGCGGCCTCGGCAAAGATGCCGTCGGCGCCAGCTTCGACGCAGGCAATCGCCCGCTCGATCGCCGCATCGACGCCTTCGACCTGGATCGCGTCGGTGCGCGCGATCAGGAAGAAGTCCGCGTCGGTCTTCGCATCGGCCGCGGCCTTCACGCGATCGGCCATCTCCTGCTTGCTGACGACTTCCTTGCCCGGACGGTGGCCGCAGCGCTTGGCGCCGACCTGGTCCTCGATATGGCACGCCGCCGCGCCGGCCTTGATCAGCGACTTGACTGTACGCGCGATATTGAACGCGCTCGGCCCGAAACCGGTGTCGATGTCGACCAGCAACGGCAGCTCACAGACGTCGGTGATGCGCCGCACGTCGGTCAGCACGTCGTCGAGCGTGTTTATGCCTAGATCCGGCAAACCCAGCGAACCGGCCGCCACGCCGCCACCGGACAGATAGATTGCGCGATAGCCTGCGCGCTTGGCCAGCAGCGCGTGATTGGCGTTTATCGCGCCGATTACCTGTAGCGGGTTCTCGGCGGCGAGAGCGGCGCGGAAGCGCGCCCCGGGTGATTCGGTATGGCTCATGGAGACTCCGGTAAACGGGCTATTTTAGCCGATATTGCCTGTTCGGTCCGCTGGCCCGCGTCCCAGTCGGATAAGCCGCAGGGCCGCGCGCGGCGCGCATAGACTGCCAAACCTGATTGCGAACACCCTCCCCTTGAAGGGGGGCTTGCCCCCGGGCGTTCACGGTCGCGGCCCGCCGGGAGGCGATTTCCTTACCTGTCCACGGCGGCCGCGGCGAGCGCGAACCTTTTCGCCGCATTGCGCAAGCCGCGCAGTTCAAGGGAGGCTCGACATGCCGGTGAGGCCCTTGCGAAGTCAATTGCGCTTCGGCCAATCACGCGCCGAAGTTCTGGTCAGCGCTGGAACCCGCTGCGGATGTGCGCCTGCGGATTCGACCCGTCGAACGTAAACCGATTCACGGAGCTGCATCCTGCTCCCTCCTGCCTGCCCGCGGCCGGCGGTAATTCTCTCGCGAGTTTCCTGTATCCATGTATACAAGGGCAACGACTTGAAGCGAACCTTGTTATTGCCCGCGGTACGCATCAGCCCGACTGCTGGAGGAGTGCCATGCGAAGTCGCGATCGAATCCTGAGTCTCTTGTTGTTGCTGTCGCCCACGGCGACGTGCTGCGCAGCGAATTTCCAGGTCCATGCCTACGACGGTTACTTCGACCCAGACATGCTGGCCATCCAGGTCGGCGATACGGTCACCTTCGACAATCTCAGCACGGGCGGTCCAACCAACGTGCATGCCGCCAACACGTTTCGTTGCGCGGTCGGCTGTCAGGGCGACGGCAGCGGCGCGACCGGCAACCCGTCCAAAGCGCACTGGAGTGACACGCTGGCCTTCAACAAGCCCGGCATCGTCAACTATGTCAGCGACCGTCAGGCGTCAGACGGCATGGTCGGCAGGATCATGGTCAGCGAGGTGGAGCAGACCGGCCAGAACATCGTCGGCGGGCTCAGTGGAAACTGGTACGACCCGACGCCAAACCAGAGCGGCCACGGCTTTCAGATCGAGGTACAGCCGGACAATGGCATCCTGGCGATCTGGTTCGTCTTCACACCGGACGGCAGCGGCCAGACCTGGTTGTATTCGCAGAGCACGTATGATCCGACTAGCAACA
>DASSGP010000100.1:0-21593 GCA_035693405.1 Rudaea sp.
GAGGGGACGCTTCGACTTCGCTTGCTGCGCAAGCTACGCTCAGCGCGAACGGGAGATTGGTTCGCTTGCCATGAACATCTTCAGTCGCGCGGCGCGCGCACATTGGCGCGGCGCGACCAGTCGAAATCGAAGATCACGCGCTCCGCACTGTGAGTGTCGCTTGCTTCGAGCCGGGCGGGCCGGCCGCTGTCGTCGCACAGCCACGTGCGCAGGTTGCCGTCGCCGCCTCCGCCAGGCAAGCGGCCGCTGCTGCGGAACCGGTAGACATGTGCCACACACTGGTTTGTACTGGCCGTGCCCTCGACCACGACGTCCCTGATCGAGGCGATCGCCTGGCGCATTGCCGCGATGTCGAACGCGGTCACCGGCAACAGCGAGCGATCAGTCTGCGTCCAGACGCCGAACGTCTTGATCCAGGCGGCTTGCGGCAAGGCGACGAATTCGAGTTCGCCGGTGTTCACATGTATACGATCTGGGAAAACGACTTCGACTTCGCCGGACATCGCCGGCAATCCGGGGCCGAAAACGTGGCCCTGCGCATAGCCGCGGAAACCGCCGGCGGCCAGCACCGACTCGAACGCGCGCTGCACGCTCGCTCGCGGATCGGCGGCGTGCGCAGGCGTCAGCGCAAGTATACAAAGCAAGGCAACGATTGATTTCACGATGGTTCCAGCCATAAGGCCTCGGGCGAGTATCCCTGCTTCTGGATGAACGCCTCGTTATCCAAGACGACAACGGCCACCGGAGCTCCGAAGACCGGCGGGACCCGGCACCGCAAAATGTAATCGAGCGCATCGACGCGGTCGATGCGATAGCATCCCCGTCATGGCCAGTCCGCTTCGTCCGCAGGTTGCATAACACATATCGCGCGCCATGCATGCTTGCTCCCTGTTCGCCTCGACACTTGCACTCGCCGCGGCCGTACTCCTCGGCGGTTGCGCAAAACCCGAAGCAGTGCGGCCGCCGCAGCGCCAGCCAGCCCAGGTGCGCAGCCAGATCCTGCGCAACATCACGGCATCGACGACGGACCGCGAAGGCTGGGCCGGCGACATCGACACGGCGTTCGTCGCGCTTCAGATCGACACTTCGGTGCGCAATGTCTGCGCGGCGCTCGCGGTCGCGGCGCAAGAGTCCTCGTTCAACGCCGATCCGGTCGTGCCCGGACTCGGCAGGATCGCGCGCGCGGAAATCGATCGCCGCGCCGAGCGCCACCACATACCGCAACTGCTGGTAAAGGGTGCGCTGCTAGTCAAGTCGCCGGACGGCAGGAGCTACGGCGAACGCCTCGACGACGTCCGCACCGAGCGTGAGCTGAGCCTGATCTACGAGGACCTGATCGGCTCGGTGCCGCTCGGCAAGCAGCTGTTCGCCGATGCCAACCCGGTGCGCACCGGCGGCCCGATGCAGGTCAGCATCGTGTTCGCCGAGCAGCATGCAAAGGACCATCGATATCCCTACCCGGTCGGCAACTCGATTCGCGACGAGGTGTTCACGCGCCGTGGCGGGCTGTACTTCGGCATAGCTCACCTGCTCGGTTATCCGGTGAGCTACGACCAGATGCTGTTCCGCTTCGCCGACTACAACGCCGGCTTCTATGCGAGCCGTAACGCAGCATTCCAGAAAGCGTTGACCCTGGTGTCCGGCATCCCGCTTGCGCTCGACGGCGACCTGATCCGCTACGACGACAGCGAAATTGGCGCGACCGAACGCGCCGCCCGGGCGCTCGGTCGCCGCATGGAATTGAGCGATTCCGACATCCGCCACGCACTGGAACAAGGCGAAAGCATCGACTTCGAAAGTACGGAATTGTACCGGCGGGTGTTCGCCCTCGCGGACCAGTCCGCCCATGCGCCACAGCCGCGCGCGTTGCTGCCGCGCATCGCGCTCGACAGCCCGAAGATCACACGCAAACTTACGACCGAATGGTTCGCCAATCGCGTCGAGCAGCGTTATCGGGCGTGCCTGGACAAGGGCCCCTGATCGCGCCGCGGCAATGAGCTGCAACGTTCCGTCGCTAGATTCTCAGCCGGCGGCCGAGCCCACCTTCGCTCGCGAAGGCAAGCGCCATCCGGGCCGCGGGAAATGACAGGTGTAGCCGGTCGGATAGTTCTGCAGATAGTCCTGATGCTCGGGCTCGGCTTCCCAGAACGCACCGGCGGGTTCGACTTCAGTGACGACTTTGCCAGGCCACAGACCTGACGCCTCGACGTCGGCAATCGTATCTTCAGCGATCCGTTCCTGCTCTGACGAGGTGTAGTAGATCGCCGACCGATAGCTCGTGCCGACGTCGTTGCCCTGCCGGTTCTTCGTCGTCGGATCGTGGATCTGGAAGAAGAATTCGAGCAGATGGCGGTAACTCAATCTTGCCGGATCGAAGATCACCTCAATCGCTTCGGCGTGCGTTCCGTGATTGCGATAAGTCGCGTTGGCGACATCGCCTCCGGAATAACCCACGCGGGTCGAAATGACGCCGTTCATGTTGCGGATAAGCTCCTGCATGCCCCAGAAGCAGCCGCCAGCGAGAATTGCACGTTCGGTGGTCATGAAATGTCCTCGTAGTGGTCAACACGCGCTGCGAGCCTGTCCCGCATTCGCATGTCCGTCTTTGTCGACAAGACCGGAAATGAGGGCGGATTCGCTCATTTCACGCCAACGAACGCGCCGCCGGATGCAACTGCTTGAGGCACAAGCGTTATTGATTGCGACCGCTCCGCTGGCCTCTCGGTCTTGAATCACTGCGCAGGTAGCCGGCTGGTGCAGGAACCGATCCGGCGACCTCCGCGAACCACAAGGTCGAATGTTCGACAGGATTGCTACCGGAGTCAATCCGGAAAACGCCAGCGCCACCGCCCATGGTAATGCCGGTGCCGTGCTGATGCGGGTTAGTGCTTCGCCGCGTACTCCGCCAGTTCGACCAGCGTTGCGCGCTGCGCCTCGGTCGGTTCGCTGGTCGGCACCAGCGTGACGTCGAACATGCGGCCGCCGGATACGAACAGTATCTGTGCGCGCGGATTGCCGCCGCTGCAGTGATGCGCGATCCCGGCAACCTTGCCGAACTTCGGCAGTGGATCGACCGTGCAGCCGCTGCCCTTCAGCATGTTCGAAACCGCCTGTGCGGACTGCGCGGAGCTGTTCGCCGACACCATCAGCACGCTGCCGGATGCCGAGACGACGCAGCTGTCCTTGTTCGGAATCGAGATAGTCATGTCGCCGGAAGGCAGAAGGCTCTTGACCAGGCTGTCCTCGAAGTACGGACAGCTGGTTTCCTTTTTCAGCGCCCGCGCACTGCCCGCAACGCCAAGCGTCGACGCAATCAGGTTCGCGGCGAAGTCGCGCTGCTGCGACGTGATCGCATCCTTGAGGTTGAGATAGCCGGACACGCCGACGCGGCCGCTGTGTCCGTAAAAGAACATCGACTTCTCGTCAGGCATGCCCTTGTCGTTCTTCATGTTGTAGTCGATGCCGTATTCGCCGAGCACGGGCAGCGGCTCGACGCGGCTCGTCGGCGTGACGGCTTCCTTCATCGATTTCGCCGCATCCGTGGCCTTTTCTGTCGACTCCGAAACCATGTGCGAGAAGCCGAAGCTCACGCTCATGTCCTTTGCCGTGAAGCTGCACTCGCCCTGCCCGCCCGACATTACGCGCCATGGGGCGCTATCGGGCAAGCCTCTGTTCAACAGCGCCGCGTCGATGAATGGACACTTCGTCGCAGCCGTCGCCGTGCTGGCGGCGGCGAGCAAATACAGCGCGAGCAGGAACAACAGTTTCATGTGGTCTCCCCGTTGGTCGAACAAACCATAGCCCCGGCGACGAAGGTACTCCAAAAACGGGTCCGAATGCTTTTTCTGAGGCCGGACTGATGCGCGGCTGCCCCTTTTGGGGTTAATGTGATGCGAGCTGGCCCCGGAATTCGTCCCAGCGACAAATCCGATGTCCTCGTCAGCGCCATGCAACGAACCCAAGGAGAAATGTCGTGAAGAAAACCGTCTGGATCCTGCTGCTCGCGTTCGCCCCGACCATTGGATTCTGCGCCACGCCCGCACAGGAAAAAGCCTTCGTCGATGCCTACAAGAAGGCAGTCGAAACGAAAGACGAGAAGACCCTGACCGGATTTCTCTACACGAAGGGCGCCGACCCGCAGGCACTCGAATTCTTCAAGGTGATGGTGACGAGCGACATCGGCGCCAAGATCACATCGATCGAGCTCGTCGATCTCGACGCCAAGGACAAGAAGCGCGCGGAGGGCGGTCCTGGTCCGGACGGCAAGCCGATGAAGTTCACGCTGCCGCCAGTCAAGAAACTCGTGGTCAAAAGCGAAACCAAGGACGCCAACGGCTCATCGAGCAGTTCGAGCGAAGTGCTGGTCGCCGACAACGATGGCAAGATCGTGATACCCGTGCCGGGACCGGCACACTGACGCGATTCCCGGTGGCTGGTTCATCCGACGCGGTCACGCCGGTGCGCGTTGGATGTCCCTAACCGACAAAGCGCGAACTGGAGTCAGACTGCCGGATCGACCGGCGATTGGCTGGCATCAGGTTACAGATTTTGCTCGCATGGCGTCCGGTGCCTTGAACGCGTCAGCCCGATTTCGCCTTTTTTTGGCCTCTTTTTGAATCGAAGGCGCCTCGACAATTAGGCTGCATGGTTTTCCGGAACTCGTAATGAAGCACTACCCCCTACTGTTCGGTATCGTGCTCGTACTGGTTGCCGGTTGCGACGATCATTTCCATACGCTGTGGCACGGCGAAAAACTACCGTCCGGCGGCATGGTCAAGGTCACATCGTTCAATCTCGTCTGGGGAATCGAACACGACGATCGCAATGTCGCCCAGGACTCTTTCGCCATCGAATACGTCACCGCGTACGCTGGCGCCGATGCGAATCGCCGGGAAGCCGAAGCAGCGGACGTTTTCGCCGCGCTTGTGCGCCCGGCCTCCGAACAATGGGGATTTCGCGAGGCGTCACTGGCGGCATTCCCGACGCTTCAGCGCAAGGGCCGCTACGATCTCTACCTGTTCCAGCGCGGATCCGACGGAACCTGGTCGTACACGCGGTCCGAGCCAAAAGTCTTCGCCAATGATTGACCACTCCGGCGGCTGGAAGCGCGGTTGTCGATTTCGCTCCGTCTCGTTCGACGAATAGACGGTAACTCGTCAAACACGGAGAAGAACCATGCGCCCACTCGTCGCCCTGTCCTGCCTTCTTGCCAGCGCCTGCGCGGTCGCCGCACCGGTCGCCTACACGCTCGACCCGGCCCATACCCACGTCCAGTTCAGCTGGAACCATCTGCAGTATTCGAATCCGGAAGCCGGTTTCGATGATGTCACCGGCACGCTGATGTGGGACGCCAATGACATCGCCAACAGCTCGGTCGACGTAACGGTGAAGGTCGACAGCGTGCATTCGCACTTCGCCGCGCTCGATCAGAAGCTAAAGTCCGCGGAATTTCTCGACGCGCAGCGCTACCCGAAGCTCAGGTTCGTCAGCACGCGCGTCGAGCGACTCGACGATACCGGCAACCTGCGGATCCATGGCAACCTCACCGTGCACGGCACGACGCGACCGATCACCCTGGATGCGCACCTCAATCGCGTCGGCGTATATCCAATGCTCGAAGTGCCCGCGGCGGGGTTCAGCGCCAGTACTGTGATCAGGCGCTCGGAGTTTGGAGTCGGCGAAGGCATCCCGTACGTCGGCGACGAACTCGGCGTGCGCATTTCTGCCGAGGCGCTGGAAGCGGCGGGCTTTGCGAAGGCGATGCAGGCAATGGCGGCGAAGCCGGACAAGCGGTGAACCGATTCAAGGCGGTGCAGCGCACGTTCGCCGTCCACTGCGGATCGATCGCGTGGAAATGAGCGCCCGCCTCCTTTCTGGAGGGCGTGCTAGTGGTGCCTGCCGTGCGGGCCGTTGAAGTCTTCCTTGCTGACTCCGATGGAAACGCCCACCCCACCGCTTGGCGCTTCGCAACTGCCGAGCGCCTTGGTTACGTGGACGACCGCGCTCTGATAGTTGCCGCTGCTGTGGTTGCCGCCGGCCACGCCGGCGCTGACGCTGCCGTGTACTTGCGGCTGGTTGTAAATCGCATCGTCGCAGGCTGGCGCTCCGGCCAGGCGATTTCGTGGATTTGGATCGTCGTAGTGAAAGGCCGATGGCATCGCAGAGGAAGGCGACACCGTCCCGCCATGTCGCTCCGTTTCGACATCCGCGGCATCGACCGCAGCGTTATCCGTCGGCAGCTTGAGGTCGAGCGCCTGCGGCGAGGATTGCGCCCATGCCGACAAGGACAACAGGCCGGCCATACCAATTGTCGTGACGAGAAGCTGTCTGGTCTTCATTGCATTCGATTGCCTGTCTGACGAACCAGATTCTACCGGGCCGGACGTTAAGAAAAACACCGGTCGAGCGGCGCGTGAGCGGCTGGCGCGGAACCTTGAAGTAAAGAAATGAAAAAAAACGGTTTCGATGGACCGCAGGAAGATGTGCTCTGCAATCGAGCGAACCGCCGAATGGGTTGCCTGGCCGATCTGCCCGCTGCCGCCTTCATCTCTACCGACTGGTCAAAGCGAAGTCGAGAAGCCGCCGAAGTTGCAGCGTCAGAAGGCCGCGAGTACACCGACCACGTTTTCTCCGATTTCCTCCACCGCGTATCCGCCTTCCTGGACGAGCACTGTCGGCAGACGCAGCGCAGCCAGCATCGCGCCGATCAAGGGAAAGTGGCGACGACCCAGCTTGAATGCACTGATCGGATCGCCTTCGAAGGTGTCGACGCCGAGCGACACGACGATCGCATCGGCGCCGAACCGGCCAATCTCTTCCAGCGCTTCGGCCAGCGCGACGCGGTAGCCATCCCACGCTGTTCCCGCCGGCAGCGGGAAGTTGCGCGTGAAACCCTCGCCGGCATCGATGCCGCGCTCGTCGGCATAGCCCAGGAAATAGGGATACTCGGTATCCGGCGTGCCGTGGATCGATACGAACAACACGTCGTCGCATGCATAGAAGATTTCCTGGGTGCCGTTACCGTGGTGGTAGTCGACATCCAGTACCGCGACACGGGCGAAGCCACCGTCGCGCAACGCCTGCGCCGCAAGCGCCGCGTTGTTGAGAAAGCAGTAGCCGCCGTAAGTCGACCGACCCGCATGATGTCCGGGCGGGCGGCACAGCGCAAAGGTATTGCGCTCGCCCTCGGCCACGAGCGCGGCCGCGGTCAGTGCCGATTGAGCCGCAGCCAGCGCCGCATCCCAGGTGCCCTCGACGATCGGCGTCCCGGCATCGAACGCGTAATAGCCCATCATGCCGTTGATGCCCGCGGGAATCCGGTCGCGGCGCATTCCGCGCGCAGGAAAGCCACTCGGCAACATGCTGCCAGACATGCCGGCCGCGCGCCATTGCGTATGCGCATTGCGCAGGAACTCGACGAATCCGGCGTCGTGCACGCGCAACAGCGCCGACGGTGCGAATTCGCGCGGTGCCTCGACCGGCATGCCGGCGCGCTCCAGTGCGCGCAGGATGAACTCGATGCGCGCCGGCATCTCGAAGCACGGAACCAGTTCACCGCGGTGGAGTTCGATGCCGCCATCGTGGCGGGCATGCAGAGGAGAATGGATGACGCGCACGGGTGTCCGCCGATGCTGCCTTACGTGCGCAAATGCTTGTTGAAAAACTCGATCGTCCGCTTCCATGCCAGCTTTGCGGCGGCTTCATCGTAGCGCGGCGTCGTGTCGTTGTTGAAGCCGTGTTCCACATCGGGATAAATGTAAACCTGATACTTGACTCCCGCCGCTTTCAGGGCCTGTTCGTAGGCTGGCCAGCCTGAGTTGATGCGTTCGTCTTTTCCCGCGTACTGCAGCAGGAGCGGCGCCTTGATCTTTGCGGCGTCTTCCGCCGCAGGCTGGGCGCCATAGAACGGAACGGCTGCGGCCAGGTCCGGCACACGCGTCGCCAGGAAGTTGGCGATTCCGCCGCCGTAGCAGAAGCCGACCACGCCAACCTTGCCATTGCCTTCAGGCAGGTGCTTCAGAAAATCCTCCGCCGCAACAAAATCCTCGCGGGTCTTGGCCTGATCCAGTTTGCCGAACAGCTCGCGCGCCTTGTCTTCGTCGCCGGGATAGCCGCCGAGAGGAAACAATGCATCCGGAGCGAACGCGATGAAATTGTCGAGCGCCAAGCGCCGTGCGATGTCTTCGATATGCGGGTTGAGGCCGCGATTCTCGTGCGCCACGAGCACGGTCGGCAACTTGCCCCTGGATTTGGCCGGCTGCGCCAGGTACCCGCGCAACTTGCCGTAGCCTTTCGGTGATGAGACTTCGACGTAACGCGTCTTGATCCGCGGATCGTCATCCGCGACTTGTCGCGCCTCGGCAAAGCGCGGGCTCAACGCCGCCAGTAGGGCTTCGCCAGTGACGCCGATGGCGGCGAATTGCGCGGCCCGTTGCAGAAAGTCGCGTCGCGACAACAAGCCATGCACATACTGATCGAACAGCTCCAGGGCTTGCGGATGAAAATCTTTGGCGGTTTTGCGAGTCATCGGCAGTTCCTCGTTAGTGTCCGGAAGAAAGCGACCGGTATTGCGCCCGGAAGTAAGGAGAAGCGAATTCTATGATCAGTCCGGGGCAATCCGTTCGACAGGAAGCATACTGCGACCGACTCTGACCTGATTTCTTTTGGGGCGCGGAGCACGTTTTCAAAAATTGACGACAGCGCTCTCGGGGCTCTCTCGTGACCTAACCCTTTCGCCGCAGCGCCTGATTGACCACCTTGCGGATCAGGGTCGGATAGGCAATGCCGGCCTTGAGCGCGGACTGCGCCAGCTCGTCGTTCTTGGCGATGCACGGATTGACGTTGGGTTCGACGACGTAGACCTGTCCGGATGCGGTCACTCGCAGGTCGAAGCGCGCGTAGCTGCGCAGGTTGAGCGCGCGATAGGCGCGCTTGCAGACATCGTCGATGTGATTCTGCAGTTCGGGGTCCAGCGTCTTCGCAAAATGGTTCTTGATGCCCCAGCGCTTGCGATAGGTGTCGTCCCACTTGGCCTTATAGGTGGCGATGCGCGGTTCGTCTTCGTCCATCTGGCCGAAGGTCATCTCGCGCGCGGGCAATATCCGCAGCGCGCGGTCGCCGATGATGCTGACGTACAGTTCGCGCCCGTCGATGTACTCCTCGGCGATCGCATCGAGATTCATGCGCTCGTGAATCATCTTTACGCGCGCAAGGAAACCGGCTTCGTCGTCGACGATCGAGGCCTGCGAAATGCCGCGCGAGGCTTCTTCGGTCAACGGCTTGATGATGCACGGCAGCTTCAATGTTTTCGGAAGCCACACTTTGTGGCCGCGGTAGAACGCATGGAATCGCGGCACGCGCACGCGGTGGAAGCGCAGGATCTTCTTGCACAGTCCCTTGTCGTTGCACAGAAACAGCGCGCTCGAGCTGGCGCCGGTGCACGGTATCTCGAGCAACTCCATCGTGGCGAGGATGTTTTTGTCCCAATGCGTGACATTCTTGAAGGTGTCGCAGAGGTTGAAGATCACATCCGGGTTGACGTCGCGAACGGCATCGAGTAGCGGCCTGACGTCGTCGAACAGGCTCAGACGATGCACCTCGTAGCCGCATTCGAGCAGCGCCCGGTAGACATCGTTCTCGGTATAACTGCCGTCCGGATCGGCGAATTCCTCGGCGAAATCGTAATCGGGTTTCACCGCACGCGGGAAGTCGAAGACCATCAGCACACGCGTGGCCATTGCTAGAGCTCCCCTCTCAGGCGGGTCGTGTAGCGATAGTTCATCATCAGCGTCGTGAGATACGTCGCCAGCTGCAACACGGCCACGGTATCCGGATCCTCCGTGACCAGGCGCAGCGCGCGGGTGCGCTGGAGCACTGCCTTGTACACCTCGTTGACCATGAAGCGCCGCTCGCCGGTCCAGTTCGACACGGTGGTCAGCAGCGACTTGCGGTGCGACTGCAGCAACTTCGCGACCGGACGCCGCTTCTCGCCCTTGGCCTCGCCCTCGCTGAACATGCGGCGCAGGTTGGCATCATGGAATTCCGGGAAGTCCTCGGCTTCGGTGATCCGGCGTTTCTGATAATAGCGCTTGAGCGTGCTGCGGATCGCCGCGATCTTCCATAGCCGGCGGCCAGTGGCGCGCAGCGGCGGCTTGCCGGCGATGCTCGCCATCAGCTTGTCGACAAACAGCAGCTTTTCGAGCGCCTTCCAGCCGGCATATTTGCTGCGCCAGTCCAGGCCCGGCGTCAGCCAGACCGCGAAGGTTTCGACGAAATCCTCATCCGGGTGGTATTGCGCGTAATAGTAGTCGAGGTGGCGGACGAAGCTCTTGCTGTATGGACGAAACCGATACGTCTCGCCGTAGGTTTCCGAAGGATGCCCGAACACGCGCTGCCAACTGCGTTTGCGATTTAGGCCATAGGCATACGTGAGCGCGTGTCCGGCTTCGTGGCGCAAGAGCTTCATGCACCACTCGTGGGTGTCGCCTTCCGCCTCGAGCAGCATCTTCTTCTGCAGCTTGATCAGCCGCGGATGTGCCAGATAGAACGGGACGCCGATGACCGGCTCGTTCTCCGGCGTCAACCATTCGTCGGCAAGATAGCAGCCCGGTTGGAACGGTATATTTTTTGCCTTGAGCTCGTCGTACAGCTGCGTGATGCACGCCTCCAGCCATGTGCCTTCGATCCGCACCGGCAGTTCCGACAGGCGCAGGCCGAGCAGTTCCTCGTCGGGAATCGTCGCCAGGTCGAGCGCCGGCTTCGCAGCCGGATCGATCCGATCCTTCGCAGCATCCTGTTCGGTGGGCATTTCGCTTCATCCTCCACTATGGGGTGGTCCCGGGACGCCGGTGGGCGGCGCCACTTCTACCGGACAACATACCTGTTTTCCCGCCTGTTTTACCAAGAAGCGGCATTGGAATTCCTGCCCGCTCGCCGAGGATGCTGCCGACCATAACGACTATTGCGCGACCCGGCCGCGCAGCCACGCGCTCCGCAGATGAACAGGCGATTCCCATACAATGGCTTTTGTCGAAGTCATCTGATGAGGGCACTTCCCTCCGGCGTGCGCTGTTGACGCAGGCCGATTCCCTTCAATGAGTCGAACGAATTCCGATGCTGCGCTGCCGGCTCCCATGATCGTCGACCCCGAACCGCCGTCGGAATCGGCCGAGGCGATCCTGCACGTCGCTGCCGCACGTCGCGGCGCGATGCGGCGGCGCATCGTTCGCATCGTCGCATTCGGCGCCGTGCTGATCGCGCTTGCGCTGCTCTGGCTCGATACGCCGCTGCACGAATGGGCCGACGTCCCGCGCCTGGTCGCCGCGGCGCACCAGCTCGGCGACAGTCCGCTCGCTCCGCTCGCCGTCCTCGCCGCGTTCGTCGCCGGCGGCCTCGTCGTCGCGCCGGTCAATGTCCTGATCGCCGCCACGATGGTCGTGTTCGGGCCCATGGCCGGGATCTGCTACGCGCTGCTCGGCACGCTTCTGAATGCCTGGGTGCTCTACGAGATCGGCCGCCTGCTGCCGGCGGCGAGATTGCGCGCCCGCCTCGACCGGCCGTTGCGCCTGCTGACCGGGCGGATGTCACATCAGGGTATCCTCGCGATCATGCTGATTCGCATCGTTCCGGTCGCGCCCTATAGCGTCGTCAACGTGATCGCCGGCGCGGCGCATGTCGCGCGCGTTCCGTACCTGATCGGCACGGCGCTCGGCATGTTGCCCGGGATCGTTCTCAACGCGCTGCTGATCGATCGCCTGATCGCCGCCCTGGTACAACCGGGTCCGTGGACCTGGGCCCTGCTCGCGCTCGTCGGCGTCGCCATAGCCGGCATCGTCATCGCCGTCCATCGGCGCCTGCGCCGCGCCGGCGCGGAAGCGTGACCCCGACTGCATGCGCAACAGCGCCGTCATCGTTTCGTACAACACGCACGGCGCAATCGGCATCGACCGGCGCTTCGTACCGGACCGCATCGCGCGCGTGCTCGCCGAGATAGGCGCCGACATCGTCGCGCTGCAGGAGCTCGAATTGCGCGCGAGCGGCTTCGACATGCTCTCCTACCTGCAGCGTGAGACCGGCTTCCACGCGATTGCCGGGCCGACGATCCGCAGTGCCGACCGCGACTTCGGCAATGGCCTGCTGACACGCTTTCCGATCGTCTCGGTGGCGCAGGTCAAACTCGATGTCGCCCGCCGCGAACCGCGCGGCGCGATCGACGCGGTCGTCGACTGCGATGGCGCGCCGCTGCGCGTGATCGCCACGCATCTCGGCCTGCGTCCGGCCGAACGCCGCGAGCAAGTCAGGCGACTGCTCGACACAGTACGCTCCGGGCCAACGTTGCCGACGGTGCTGCTCGGCGATCTGAACGAATGGTTCCTGCGCGGCCGTCCGCTGCGCTGGTTGCACGAGCACTTCGGCGAATCGCCGGCGCATGCAACGTTCCCGTCACCGCTGCCGCTGCTGGCGCTCGACCGCATCTGGTCGTCCCCGGCGTCGCTGTTGCGGCGCGTGCGCGTGCATCGCAGCCGCCTCGCGCGGCGGGCGTCCGATCACCTGCCGCTGGTTGCCAGGCTTGCCTGGGACCCGGACTGAATTGCTGCGCTTCATGCCTCCTTGGCTAGACTGCGCACATGACGCCGATAATCACCACCGCGCTCCGCACCTGGGTGCTGCGTGCGTTCCCGCGCGATCCGGGCGGAATCGACTACGAACGGCCGCCGGGCGACCCGGGCCTGTTCGGGCCCGACAGCGCCACCTGGCAGATCCACGCCGACTTTGCCGGCATGCTCAGTGGCGGGCTGTGCGCGCTGATGCTGCAAACGCTGCATCCGGCGGCGCTGGCCGGCGTCTGGGATCACTCCAATTTCCGCGACGATCTCGTCGGCCGCCTGCGCCGCACGACGAACTTCGTCGCCGGCACCACTTACGCCGGCACCGAGGCGGCGCATGAGCTGATCGCGCGCGTGCGGCGCATCCATGCAGGGGTGCACGGCGTCACCGAGAACGGTGAGCCCTACGACGCCGAAGACCCGCAACTGCTGACCTGGGTGCACGTGACCGAGGCGTTCGGCTTCCTCGAAGGCTACCGCCGCGCGTACGGCCCCGTGCCGCGCGCGGACGCCGATCGCTACTACGACGAGACGCGGCGCATCGCCGAGGCGCTCGGCGCACGCGACGTGCCGCGCAGTGAAGACGACGTCGGCGCGTACTTCACGACCGTGCAGCCGCGGCTCGCGTTCACCGAGCGCTCGCGCACGGTGCTGCAGATCCTGCAGCACATTCGATTGCCCGTGCCGCTGCCGGGCCTGTCGCGCGACGTGTTCCTCGGCGCCGGAATGGCGCTGCTGCCGGAATGGGCGATCGATCGCCTGCAACCCGGCCGCACGCAGCGCCTGCGCGCACGCACGGCGTCGGCGACACTGCGCATGCTCGCGCCGCTGTTCCGCGCGGCCTTGAAGGATGGCCCGGCGCAGCGCGCTTGCCGCCGCGTCGGAAAGGACGTGTCCTGGGTGCGGCGGCCATGGACGCCGCGACGGTAACCGACGAGTTTTGGGGGGCAACGGCCCGCGCACCACGCAGCCTAGTCCGGAATGGTGACTGGCGCGACATCATCCCAGCGCCGCACGGAAGCACAGCGGAAGTCGGTATCCGCGGGAAAGCGGCGGAAAAACCATCCCTGGAAAACGCAAGGCTGCCAACTGCGCCTATTGGCCTCGGCGGCGAAATGGTGACTGCGCTTTGTTGCGAGCCGCTTGTTGCAGTGTCGCAAAGCCATGCCAAAAGGCGTTCTACGAATGCAGGCACGCTCGACGCGTTGCGTGGAGAAAAAGCCAGCGCTCGTCAGGCACCGCGGCTAAAGGCGTTGTGTCTCGCGCGGCGCCAACGCGTGGCGCCACTCCTGGAGCTACCCTGATGAACACCAGTCTCA
Source organism: Rudaea sp. (assembly GCA_035693405.1). GTDB lineage: Bacteria > Pseudomonadota > Gammaproteobacteria > Xanthomonadales > Rhodanobacteraceae > Rudaea. Next base: position 13,925 of record DASSGP010000100.1, read on the forward strand.
TCATCCGCAACGCAGCGCTCAATGACGTTGCCGACCTCGTCGAAATGGCCGCGGAAGCGTTTCGTGACACATACCGCGAGATTGTCGACCCTCGAGACATGGAAAACTACGTTACGACGGCGCTGACGTCGGACTATTTCCTGCCCTACGTCGACGATCCATCCTCCAGTCTGTTGCTCGCATTAACCGGGGCACGGCTCGTCGGCTACGCGCTCGTGACGCGATCGGCACCACCCACCTGCGTGAACAGATTTTCGCCGGTCGAGCTTGCGCGCATCTATCTGCGTCGTGAAGCGACTGGCAAGGGCTACGGCGCCGCACTCATGCGCGCAGTCCAGGCCGAAGCCCGCAGGCTGCGAGCGGATGGTATCTGGCTCGGCGTCTATGATCGCAACATCCGCGCGCGCGCGTTCTACCAAAGGTGGGGCTTCACGGATGTTGGCATCCAGCAATTCCTGTTGGGTGACAAGATCTATGCTGATCCGATCATGTGTGCTCCAGTCCCCGCGACACCCAACCCTGCAGAACAGCTGGCAAGGCCGATAGCCCAAGGGACTCGATGACGTTCGCAAATCACGAAGGGACGACGCAAGCGGATAGGACACGCTGACCTCGCCCCCGGAATTGTTCGGCAGCTGGCGTGCGGTCGCTATCGCTTTGCAATCGGCTGTAATGCGGGTATGTTCCCGGCACCAACGAGCCGCTGCAAGGGGAACTCCACGTGACGAAAAACCAGATGACGGTCGTGACGTCGACCATCGCTGCCATCAGCGCCGTCCTCGTTGCCGGACTCGGCTGGCTCGGCACCCGGCCGCCGCCGGCGTCCGATGTCGCTGTCGAGGAGGCCCCGGCGATCGATTGCCGGCGCGCATCCCAGCCAAGCGACGAGCAGACGACAATCACGTTCGTCAATCAATCGGAAGAAACAGTTCAACTCTTCTGGGTCGATACCTCGGGGATCCAATTGCCATTCGAAACCCTCGGCCCCGGCCAGCGCTCGTCGAGAGAAACGATGGTTGGCCACTCCTGGTGCGTCAAAGATCGCGACACGGGGGTTGCGGTCGCCTTCGCCATTGCGTCCGCAGATGAACAGGCGGTTGTCATCCAATAGCGCCGGATATTTTCGACAACGCGGCCTTGGTGCCAACGCCAGCCGATCGCGGTTTCCGTCTCGCGAAATTCGCGCAACGGGGTTTGAGTAACCGAGCAATGGTCAACCGGCACGGGCTCATTGTCATTTGAATTGCGGGGGGTTCACATCGGGTTCGACACAAGTGAACATGGGTGCCCGTGCGACCCCTGTTCTTGTCCGCACTGACTCCGCTATTGTTTGCACTTCATCCCCAGGGGCCACTCATGATCTCGGTCTTCAGCGAGCTGAAACGTCGTCACGTCTACCGCACGGCGGCGTTCTATGCGGCGGCGGCGTGGCTTCTCGTCCAGGTCGCTACGCAGGTGGCGCCGTACTTCGACATGCCAACCTGGTCGGTGCGCCTGGTCATCGTCGCCTGCGTCGCCGGCTTTCCGATCGCGCTGCTGCTGTCATGGTTCTACGAGTGGTCTCCGTCCACCGGGTGGCGCCGCGAACTCGAGGATCGCGTCGCAATCGCACCCGCGCCGCCTTCCGCGATATTGCCCGGCGATGCCGGTGCGGCCGTCGCGGCGCCGCCGTCCGATCAGTCGATCGCCGTATTGGCGTTCGCCGACATGAGCCAGTGCAAGGACCAGGAATACTTTTCCGACGGCCTTGCCGAGGAACTTCTGAACCTGCTCGCGCAATTGCCGCAGCTGCGCGTCATCGCGCGCACGTCGTCCTTTGCCTTCAAGGGCAAGGACGTCGATGTCGCCACGATCGCCCGCACGTTGCACGTCGCGAACATCCTCGAAGGCAGCGTGCGCAAAAGCGGCAACATGTTGCGCATCACCGCGCAGCTGGTCCGGACCGGCGACAGTTCACACCTGTGGTCGCAGACCTACGACCGCGAGCTAACCGACGTGTTCGCCGTGCAGGACGAAATCGCCGGAGCCGTCGTCGAGGCGCTGAAGGTCAAGCTGCTGCCGCAGCAGCTGCTGACCAACCCGCATCGAACCGCCGATACGAAGGCGCACGATCAGTATCTGCTCGGAAAGGCCGCCCTGCGGCGTGGGCGCCATGAGGGCTATCGCGACGCCGTTGCCGCATTCCAGCGTGCGATCCAACTCGATCCGAACTTTGCCGCGGCGCACGCCGCCCTCGCCCAAGCCCTCGACTCGTCAGCGGACTTCGTCCAGGACAGCGAACAGCGTGAGAAGCTGCAGATGGAGGCTCTGACATCGGCGGAGCACGCGATCACGCTGGCACCCGATCTGGCCGATGGCTATGCCGTGCGCGGCCGGCTGCGCTGTCGCAATCTGTGGAACTGGTCCGGCGCGCTGGTCGACCTTCGTCGCGCCCTGGAACTCGAACCTTCGTCGATCGACGTGCGCCTGCAATACGTATACGTGCTCTTCTGCCTGAACCACTTGCCCGAGGTGATCGTCACCACCCGGAAAATCGTCGAAGACGATCCGCTGTCGTGGCTGGGCTGGTTCTACTACGGCGGATTGCTTCGCAACTTGGGAACGATGTCCGGCGACTCCGCGATGTTGGGCGAAGCGCGCTTCGCGCTGCAACGCGCGCTCGAATTGAACCCGGACGCCAGTTTCATCCGCTACGTATCCGGCGGCCTGGAACTTCTTGAAGGCAAGCCCGAAGCGGCCCTGGCCGTTTATCGGCAAGCCGGAGGGGGATTCCGCGAGGCCGGCATCGCGATGGCCGAGCATTCGCTTGGACGCAAGAAGGAATCCGATGAGGCGCTGAACGAACTCGAAGCGAAGTACGCCAACGGTTTTTCGACACAGGTCGCCGAAGTGCACGGCTGGCGCGGCGAACACGACGCCGCGTTTGCTGCGCTCGACCGCGCCTGCACGCAAAGCGACGCCGGCCTTTCCCGAGTGCTGTCGGATCCGTTCCTGCGCCCGCTGCATGCCGACCCGCGCTGGGCTGCGCTGCTGGAGCGGTTGGCGTTTACCACGGCGTAAGGACAGCGATTCGAGGTTGAGACCGGACCGACATACGTAGCGCATCCCGCTGCGTCTCAGTCTCGAACGCGACGAACAGTGCGTCAACTCTGGCGAGCACCGCTCCAGTGTGTTCTTTCTTCAATAGGCAACGCGTTCCGGCCCGGTTGTCCAGAATCTTTCACGACTTCGCTTTCTTCGAAGGTTTCGCCTTGCGCGAACCGTTCAGCACGATTGCCTGGCGAACGAGCGCCTTGAAGGCGGACTCATCGACTGCTTCGTCTTCATGGATGTCGATCGCGCGGCGCACGTTTCCTTCGAGACTCGAGTTGAACAGACGCGCCGGATCTTTCAGGGACGCGCCCTTGGCGAAGGTAAGCTTCACGTGATTCTTGTAGGATTCGCCGGTGCAAATGATGCCGTCGTGCGACCAGATCGGAGTTCCCATCCACTTCCACTCCTCGACGACTTCCGGGTCTGCTTCCTTGATGAGCTTGCGCATTCTGCTCAGCGCCTTCCCGCGCCAGTCGCCGAGATCGGCGATTCTTTTCGAAATGAGGTCCGATGCCGACTGGCCTTGACCCGCGTCCGACTTTTTCATGCTCTCCTCCGGCTACGCCAGCTGGCGACATATGGCAGCGCGAACAAATATAGGCCGGTGAACAGGAGCAAGGCGAGCGGAAGCAGCGGCGAATAGGTCACCCACGGCGGAGGCATCCCACTCCCCTGTGCCAGGACGATGAAGTTCGCAATGACGGTCACCGTGAAGGCGATAGCCACCCAGCGATGGATCTGCCGGATCCAGGCATTCCAGTTCAGTGAGACCTCCTTTGCTGACGAGTTCACGACTCTTGAGCCGACTTGGATGACCACTCGGGTGTATCGACACCGAATAGTTCTGCGTACTCGGCGTTCAACCGGGCCCAACCGACTTTCATCGCGGCGCCGGCAACGAAACGGCCGATTGGACTTCCGCCGAGAAGGCGATCCAGAACATCAAAACAAATGTGCCACCCGGCAGCACCCATTGAAATGAAGCGGCGATCGATGTTGTGCCACAGTGTCAGTCGCGTACCGTGACCGAGGCCTTCCAGTTCCCAGCGGAGATCCTGGGAGCCCCAGTTGTACTCGAGAACCTTCGGAGCTTCTGCCCGCGTCACTCTTGTTTCGGAAACCTGCAGCGTGGGCGCTCCGACCGCGGTCAGGTTCACGGTGCTCCCAGCCGTACCGAGGCTTCCATCGGCGTCGAATGGCGCCCATTCGCGCAGGCTGGCTGGGTCGGTCAACGCCTTCCATACTTTCTCCGGCGGATGGCGCAACTCGCGGACGAGAATGAGTGTCCACTTTTCCCCATCCTTGCGTACTTGCGCCCCGCGGGCGGGACCCGCTGTGTATTGCTCGCGATCGCTCATCGTTTGCTCCTTGCCTTTCTTTTCTTCGGTGTTGGTTGATCCATCTGGTCGAGGTGACGTTCGAGAGCGTCAACGTGGGCCGACCAGAAGCGGCGGAACGGAGCGAGCCAGGCGTCAATCTCCATCAGTGGCTCCGGGTTGATTCGGTACATGCGCCGCTGCGCGTCAACGCGCGACTCCACGAATCCAGCCTCTCGAAGTACCCGCAGGTGCTTTGAAACCGAGGGTTGCGTGAGCTTCAACTTCTCCTCGATATCGCCCACGGACCGCTCGCACGACGCGAGCAGGCTCAGGATGGCGCGCCGGCTCGGCTCGGCGATGATGGCGAACGTTGATTCCATGTACCTTATATACTCCTACGCGTATATTAATGTCAAGCTGGGTACCATCCAAAGCCACGTCTCCGCCAAACGCGGCCCTACGGCAGGCAGAAACTTCGTGCGCCGCAACCAAGACAGCAACCGCCTTATCGCCTCCCTGACGTCTTTCGTGGCGGGTTCACGCCCCCTCTCTCGTAATCCGATGGTACCCACCAGAGAAGAGGCACAACCATGCATCAGGATTCCACAACGCAAGACTGGCTCGATTCCGGCGAGATCGCGCGCATCCGTCACGGCTTCAGCGCGGTCGCCGCCAATGCCGATCGCTTCACGGCCGATTTCTACGAGCGCCTGTTCGAACGTGCGCCGACATTGCGCCCGCTGTTTCCCGAGGATCTGTCGAGTCAGCGCGACAAGCTCAAGCACATGCTGGTAATGCTCGTTGCAAGTCTCGATTGTCCAGTCGCGCTCAGACCGGCGCTGGCGGCACTCGGCGACCGTCATCGTTCCTACGGTGTCGTCAAAGTCGATTTCATCGCGGTCGGCCAGGCACTGATAGACACGCTGGATGTCCATCTCGGCGAGCAATTCGGTCCCACCGACCGCAACGCGTGGACTGCGTTGTACTCACGAATCGTGGCAATCATGTCAGTTGGAACAGCGCACGCCGCGGCAGCGGCCTGAAGAAAACCTTGTCTGGCGGGAAAAGGATCGGGCACATTTTTCAGATGCTGAAAATGAAACCCGGCCTGTCCCTTTTCACATATCCTTCACCTTTGAGCCTGGGTTCATGCGAAAGAATCCGGTCGAACCAATTCCCTTGCCGGGTTTTTCCCGCAGGCGCCGGCGATTCACCTGAACGGTGGACACGGGTCGAGCGGAAAAACACGCTGACTGAATTGGAACTGTCATCGGCGGCGGTGACAATCAACCCGCAACCTCGGACCCAGGAATCGACAAAATGGAACTGAACATGTCTGCGCGCACCCGCGCGCACAGGAGTATTTGTTTTCCGAAATTCGGCTTCACCGCATTCGTGAAAGCCGCGATCGTTTGGACCATGTTGGCGGCAGCGGCGCTTGCCCCACACGCGGCCTCGGCAGCGAGTTCGACGATCGTTATCAGCCAGATCTACGGCGCCGGCGGCAACAGCGGCGCGACCTGGCAGAACGATTACATCGAACTGTTCAATCTTTCCGGTTCGCCGGTCAGCGTAAGCGGCTGGTCGGTGCAGTACGCGAGCGCGACCGGTACAGGCAACTTCAGCGCGAACGTGACGGCGCTGAGCGGGACAATTCCCGCGGGCGGCTACTATCTCGTCAAGCTCGCCGGCGGAACAACCGGCACCGCGCTGCCTGCCCCAGACGCGACGGGGACGATCAACATGGCCGCCGGGGGCGGCAAGGTCATCGTCGCAAACGTCGCGACCGGGCTGGCCTGCAACGGCTCGTCCACGCCATGCAGCGCGGCGCAGCTTGCGCAGATTGTCGACCTCGTCGGCCAAGGCACGGCGAATTTCTTCGAAGGCACGGGCACCGCACCGGCGCCGAGCACGACGCTCGCCGATTTTCGCGCAGCCAACGGCTGCACCGATACCGACAACAACAGTGCCGACTTCGCGACCGCGGCAGCCGCGCCGCGCAACAGCACGTCGCCGGTCAACGCATGCGGCGTCGTCACGCCGACGCCGCCGAGCGGCACCGGCGCGGCGAATCCGGCCAGCGTCAGCGCCGGCGACACGACGTTACTGACGGTCGCGACGACGCCGGGCACGAATCCTTCGAGCGCAATCGCGTCCGTCGCGGCCGATCTGTCGTCGATCGGCGGTGCGTCGTCGCAGTTGTTCTTCGATGACGGCAGCAATGGCGATGCAACGGCCGGCGACGGCGTTTATTCGTTCAGTGCGACCGTTGCCGCGGGCACTGCGAGCGGCGCAAAATCGCTGCCGGTCACGATCACCGACGCGCTCGCGCGCGCGGGCTCGGCTTCGATTGCGTTATCGGTCAGCCTGCCGCCGCTGTCGATCATGCAGATCCAGGGGCATGGTGCGGCGTCGCCGTATGCCGGTCCCAGCGGCACGCTCGGCGCGCTCGTCACCACGCCCGATGCGGCGCACACGAACATCGTCACCGCCGTCGCGAAGAATGGCTTCTACATCCAGGACTCGATTGGCGATGGCGACGTGACAACGTCCGACGCGGTTTTCGTGTTCACGAGCAGCGCGCCGTCCGTCCACGTCGGCGACGCCGTGTCGGTCTCCGGGCAGGTGCAGGAGTTCAATGGCGCTACCGAAATCACCAACAAACCGGTAGTGACGATTGTCAGCTCGGGCAACGCAGTCCCGCCGGCGTACCTGTTCGATCTCAATCCACCGACGAGAGATCCGACGACCGGCGTCTGCCTCGCCGGCGGTTCGACGATCAATCCGCCGGCCGACGGTTATCAGGCAAGCAACTTCGCCTGTCTCGACGGCATGCTCGTCCAGATCGATGATGGCGTCGTAACCGGCGCAACATTTGCGAGCGGCGCCGACGGCGTGCACACCGGCACGCCATCCGGGTTCTACGCAACGCTCGGCAGCGAGCCGCGGCCGTTCCGTGAAACCGGTGTGATCTATCCGGGGCTCGGCATTCCGGCGATTCCGACCTGGAGCGGCGCGCCGCAGATCATCGAGGTCTTCTACTCGGGACTCGGCTTCAATCCCGCGGGCCACATCTACGACGCTGGCCAGCACTTCTCGATCAGCGGCGTGATCCAGAATTTCAAAGGCACGTACGAGATCTATCCGCTCAGCCTCGACGCAATCGGAACGGCGCCGCCCTACCCGGTACCGGTCGCAGACTCGGTCGCCGGCACGCTGACAGTCGGCACGCAGAACATGCTGCACTTCTTCAACAA
>DASSGP010000101.1:0-11404 GCA_035693405.1 Rudaea sp.
GCAGTGCGGACAGGTCAGCGTGCTGGTCAATACGACATCGACGGACATCGGGCAGGTCGCCTAGTGTCCGTTGTCGCGAAACTGCAGGCGATGCAGTGCCGCGTAGTAACTGTCGCGGCCTATCAACTCGGCGTGCGTGCCAAGTTCGACGATGCGGCCTTCCGCGAGAACGGCAATCTGGTCGGCGAGCTCGATCGTCGACAGGCGGTGTGCAATCACGAGCACCGTGCGATCGCGCATCAGGCGCTTGAGCGCCTGCTGGATCAGGCTCTCGCTTTCGCTGTCGAGCGCGCTGGTCGCCTCGTCGAGGATCAGGATCGGCGCGTTCTTCAGAATCGCCCGCGCAATCGCGATGCGCTGGCGCTGGCCGCCGGACAACAGGGCGCCGCCGCCGCCGATACGGCTGTTCAAGCCGTCGGGCAGGCGGCGCACGAATTCCATCGCGTTGGCCGCCTCGGCCGCCGCCGCGATATCCGCGTCGCTCGCGCGTTGCAGCGCGCCGTAGGCGATGTTGCGGGCAATCGTGTCGTCGAACAGCACGACCTGCTGGCCGACGAGCGCGATCTGCTCGCGCAGGCTCGCGATGGAATAATGCGTCAATTCGCGCCCGTCGAGCTGCACGCTGCCGGCCTGCGGATCGTAGAAACGCGGAATCAGACTGGCCAGGCTCGACTTGCCGCTGCCGGAGCGGCCGACCAATGCAGTCACGCTGCCGGGCCGGCAATGCAGACTCACCGAGCGCAGCGCCGGCTCGGCCGCATTCGGATAAGTGAACTCGACCTCGCGGAATTCGATCTCGCCGCGACTGCGCTCGATGCGCTCACGCCCATGATCGCGTTCGTCGTCGGCGTCGATGACGTGAAACAGGTCGCGCGCGGCGACGACGCCGCGCTGCAGGTTGGCCTGCACCGTGGTCAGGCGCTTGAGCGACGGCAGCATCACCAGCATGGCCGTGATCAGCGACATGAACGTCCCCGGGCTCATCTGGCGCAACGTGCCCGGACGCGTTGCGAGAAAAATGACCAGGGCGAGCGCACAGGCCGCGACCAGTTGCACCAGCGCAGTCGCCAGCGCGTTGGTCGCGGCAACCTTCAGGTTCAACTGGCGGATCGCGCTGTTCGCGCCGCCGAAACGGGCGCGTTCGTAGTCCTGCCCGCCGTAAATCTTTACCTCACGCTGGCCGTTGACGACCTCGTCGACGATGCCCGTCACCGAACTGACCGAATTCTGGATGCGCTGGCTGATGCGCCGGTAACGGCGCCCGACGCCGTACACGACGCCGGCGATCAGCGGCGCAAGGACGAACAACGCCAGCGTCAGTCTCGCGCTGTTGTACAGCATGACGCTGACCTGTCCGATCACCATCAACCCGTCGAGCACCGCGATCTTCAAGGCATCGGTGCTCGCATTCGCGACCTGCTCGACCGTATAGGTCATGCGCGCAATCTGGTGGCTCGGCGGTTCGCTGCTGAAGAACGCCGTCGGCAGGCGCAGGTACTTGTCGAACACCTCGGCGCGCAGCGTCTGCACGACCCCGCGTGCGATATGCGCCATGCCGTAGTCGGCGACATAGGTCGCGGCGCCGCGAATCAGGAACAGGCCGACGATGACCAGTGGCATCCAGAGGATGGTCGTGGCGTCCTTGGCGACGAACAGGTCGTCGAGCATCGGCTTGATCACGAGCGTGAAAGCCGATCCGCAGCCCGCGTCGAACAGCATTCCGATCGATGCAATGACCGCCACCGGCCAGTAGCGCGCCGAATAGCCGAGCAGGCGCCGGTAGGTCGGATAGACAGCCGTTTCCGCAGCGCCTGCGGAAGCCGCGCTCACGGGCGAACCCTCACGTCTTCCCCACTGTCCCGTGCCCCTCACCCCTTGCCCTCTCCCGCAGGCGCCCCTCAGCCCATGCCCTCTCCCGCGAGCGGGAGAGGGGGAGTGATTGTCGCGCTCGCGCGCGACAGCGGCATTCAATTGAAGCCGGGAGTGATCGTCGCGTTTCGCGCGACATCGGTATTCGATTGAAGCGGGCTTTCATTTTCCCTGGCGTTCCTTCGCCTGGGTGGTCGCGATCGACAGATGCGTGAAGCCGAGCTGGCCGAGCGCGTCCATCGCGGTGACGACGGCCTGGTGCGGCGTCATTGCATCCGCGCGCAGGATCACGGTGCGTTCGCGGTCGTCGCCGGCGATGCGGCCGATCGCCTCCTTGAGCGTATCGAGCGACGGATTGAGCACCTCGTTGTTGTCGACGTAGTAGCGGCTGTTGCTGTCGACCATTACAACGAGGGCAGCGCGCTGCGTATCCTGCTGCGTTTCCGACGACTCCGGCAGCGCCACTTTCATCGCCGAATGCTGCACGAATGTCGTGGTCATGACGAAGAACATCAGCAGCGTCAGCATGACGTCGATCAGCGAGATCACGTTGATCTCGAAGTCGTCCTGACGAGCCGCGCCGATACGCATGTCACTCGACCGCGGCGGGAGCCTGGCGCGCGCGCGTGACACGCACCGGCGGCGGTGGCGCGGCAATAGCCGTTTCGCTCTGCGCGGTCAGCTCATCCATCAGCAGGATCACCTGCTGCTCCATGCTGATGACGTAGTCGGCGACCAGACCGCGGAAATAACGGTGGAAGAAGTAGGCCGGAATCGCGACGCACAGGCCCGATGCAGTGCACACCAGCGCCTCGCCGATGCCGCCGGCCATTTTCAGCGGATCGCCGACGCCACTGACCATGACCGCAAAAAACATGCTGATCAGGCCGAACACCGTGCCGAGCAGACCCAGCAGCGGCGAGATCAGGGCGATCGTGCCGAGCGTGTTGAGAAAGCGTTCGAGCCGGTGGACGACATGGCGGCCCGTGTCCTCGACGCGCTCCTTGATGATCTCGCGCGGCCGGTTGCGCACGGTCAGCGCCGCGGCGAGCAGCTCGCCGAGCGGCGAATTCTTGCGCAGCACTTCGATATGATCCGGATCGAGCTTGCGCGTGCGCGCCCATTCGCGCACTTCGGCGCCGAGGTTCGCCGGAATGACGGTCGTGCGGCGCAACGACCAGAATCGTTCCAGAATGATGGCTACCGCCACCGCGGAACACAGCAGTATGGGCGCCATGGCCCAGCCGCCAGCAAGCAGAATTTCCAGCACCTGCGAAAACTCCCATTCAGTTCGAACCTGGGCCGCGTGGCCCGCCGTGGATCATACCAGTGGTAGGAGGTAAGACGTGAGACGTAAGACGCAGGATTCGGACGCAGAAGCCCACAGGCTCGTTTCACGCCTCACGTCTTTCATCTCGCGCCTGTGTCGCGCGTCTCGAGGCTACTCGCGCCAGTAAGGATGCCGATCGACCCGCCCCTGCTCCACGACGCGCGGCGCCGCGTCGGGGCCGAAGCGCAGGGCGACGAATCCACTTTGCGATGTATTCAACAAGCTGGATCCGGCCGCGGCATAGCGTGCCACGACGGCTGGATGAGGGTGATTGAAGTGGTTGCGGTAACCGGCGGATACCAGCGCGAGCATCGGATGCAGCGCGGCAATGAATCCTTCACCGGACGAGGTCCGGCTGCCGTGATGCGGGACCTGCAGGACCAGGGGATTTCCGTCCGCGGCCAGCGCAGCGGCGACCGCGCCTTCCACCGCCGACGTGATGTCGCCGGTCAGGACCAGCCGACTGTCGCCGCTGCGCACTTCGAGCACGCAGCAGCGGTCGTTCGCCCGCGTTGCCAGGGGCTCGTGCGGATGTACGATGCGAAAGTCGACCCCGTTCCACTGCCACGACTCCCCGCCGAGGCACTGCGCGGATGGAATCGCCAGGCGCTCCGGCTCGCCCGATTCGACCGGCGTTTGCGGAAATGCCGCGAGCACGGAAGCCGCGCCACCGGCGTGGTCGTTGTCGCCATGACTCACGATCAACCGATCCAGGTGCGTGATTCCGAGTGCGTGCAACGCCGGCACGACGCTCGCGTCGCCGAGGTCGAAGCCCGAAGGAAAGCGCGCGCCTGTATCGTAGACCAGCGCGTGATCGCGTGTGCGCAGGATGATCGCCAGTCCCTGGCCGACATCGAGCATCAGCGCTTCGAATTCGCCGCTGCCAAGCTCGCTGCGGGTCGGCACGAGCAACGGCAGCAACAGGAACAGGCCCAGTCCGCGCGCCGGCATGCCGCGCGGCAGCAGCAGCCAGAATGCGCCGAGCGACGCCAGCGCAAACGCCCATAGGCCCGGTTCGGGGAAGTACCACAACGCACCGGGCCACCCGGCCATGCGTTCGAGCAACCACCAGAGCCCGTGCAGCGCGTATCCGGCGAAAACAACCAGCGGCGCGCCGAGCGCGGGTATGACCAATTGCGCCAGCGCGCCGACCACACCGATCGGCAGCACGACGAAACAGATCCATGGCACGGCGATGAGGTTCGCGAGCGGCCCGACCAGCGAACTCTGGCCGAAGAACCAGATCGTCAACGGCAACAATCCGAGGCTGGCAACGCCCTGCGCGCTGAGTACCTCGCGCCACCAGCGCCGCCGCTCGCCATGGCCGCCGAGGCAGAACATCAGCCAGGCGACACCGACGAAAGACAGCCAGAAACCGGCGCTGAGCACGCACAGAGGATCGAACACCAGCAGCGCAATCACCGCAAAGGCGAGTCCATGAACCGGGGCGCGCGCACGCCGGAACAACGTTGCCGCGAGCAGCACTCCGATCATGACGAGCGCGCGCCGCGTCGGCAGCCCGAGGCCTGCCAGCGTCGCGTAGCACAGCGCGAAAGCGATGCTGGCGGACGCTTCGATCAGCGGCGCCGGCCAGCGCAGCGTGAGACTCGGGGCAAGCTTCCATAGCAGACGCACGAACCAGACGCCGAAGCCGGCGAATAGGGCGATATGCAGTCCGGAAATCGCGATCAGATGCGGGATTCCGGTCGCGCGCGCGATCGCCCACTCATGCTCGTCCATCGCGTGCTGATCGCCGAAAGCCAACGCCCGCAGCACGTCCGCGCTGGCGTCAGGCCCCAGCGTCGCAGCGATTCCGTCGGTGACCCGCGCTCGCAGTCGGTCAGCACAAAACAGGCTTTCGCCTTGCGCCTGGTTGCCGGCATCTTCGCGCACGTAGCCGGTCGCGCTGATGCCTTCGCTCAACGCGTAGCGTTCGAAATCGAATGCGCCGGGGTCGATCATGCCGCGCGGCCGCTTGAGGCGCACGTGCAGGCGCCAGATCGAACACGGCTCGATCGCCGGGGCCGTGTCGCGCCACGACAGCCTCAGGATGCCGGTCACCGGAGACGACACATCCCCGCCACCTGATCGCACGGCGAAATCGAATCGGGTTGCATCGTCGGCAACTCGCGGCAGACCGCGCACGGCGCCGGTGACAATCAGATCCCTGCCTTCGAGGTCGGGTGCCAGCCGCTGCGACAGCGCGAGGTCCGCCCGCACCATCGTCCACGCGGCACCAAGAAGCACCAGGCCGAACCAGATCACCCACCCGCGCCGTAGTATCAACAGCAAGCCGGCGCATCCGACTGCCGCGTCGATCCACATCGGCGGCAACTTTGTCAGGAGCTGGATCGCGACCGCGCCGATCAGCAACGCGAGCGCAGCGGCGGGTCGAAACAGGAAGGCCAATCGCGGGATGTGCGCAGAAACAGCGTGCGCGCCAGGTTGTTGGGGACTATTCGGCGGAGGGCCTGCGCTTTCGCCGGTTTGCCGCTGCGGTGCGTCCATGCCCGTCATCTTCATTCCCTTTCCGCCCTCGCGGAATTCTCGTGCGCAACCTGCTTTCCGCGTCTTACGCTTCCTTGACCTCTTGCAACACGCCCTGGCGCAACTCGACGATGCGGTCCATGCGTCGCGCGAGCTTGTGGTCGTGCGTGGCCAGCACGAAGCTCGTACCGATCTCGCGGTTCAATTCCAGCATCAGCGCGTAGACCTGCGCCGCGTTGTTCTCGTCGAGATTGCCGGTCGGCTCGTCGCCAAGCACGCAGGCCGGCCTCGTCACCAGCGCGCGCGCCACGGCGCAACGCTGGCGCTCGCCGCCGGACAATTCGCCGGGCTTGTGCGCAAGACGTTGTCCCAATCCGACCCGTTCGAGCAACTCGCCCGCGCGCCGCTGCGCCTCCGCGATTGCATCGCCGCGGATGAGCAACGGCATCGCCACGTTCTCTAGCGCGGTGAACTCCGGCAGCAGGTGATGGAACTGGTAGACGAAGCCGAGCGAACGGTTGCGCACGACACCGCGTTCGCGATCGGACAATTTCGACAGCATCCGGCCTTCGACCTCGACTTCGCCGGAACTTAGCGTGTCGAGCCCCCCGAGAATGTGCAGAAGTGTACTTTTCCCGGCGCCGGACGCGCCTACGATCGCCAGCGTCGCACCGCGCGCAAGCGTGAAGTCGACGCCGCGCAGGACTTCGGTGCGGAGCTTGCCTTCGGCGTACGTTTTTGTGACATCGCTGGCGCGGAGCACGACGGCCGAGGGCTGAGGGCTGAGGGCTGAGGGCTGGGAAGCGGAAGGTTGTGTCATGAGCCTTCCGCCAATCTTTCGACCTTGTGCGGGTCAAATGCACGGGTCGTGACGGCGCGCGTTACCACGCTCGCCCCTCGCCCCTTGCCCCTCGCCCCTGCTCCACACCTACTCATACCTCAACGCCTCCGCCGGCTGCGTTTTCGCTGCCCGGCGCGCTGGATACAGCGTCGCGACGAGGCAGAACGCGAAGGCGATCGCGACAATCCAGCCCACGTCGCTCCAGTGCATGTCGGACGGCACCTCGCTGATGTAGTACACATCCGGCGAAAGCAGTTCGACGTTGAACGTGTGTTCGATCCATTTGGCCAGCGCGGGAATGTTGATGGCCAGCAATACACCGCCGACGACTCCGAGCAGGACGCCGAATGTTCCGACGATCACGCCCTGGACCATGAACACGCCGGTGATGCTGCCGGGAGAAATTCCCAGCGTTCGCAGGATTGCGATATCCGACTGCTTGTCGTTGACCAGCATCACCAGCGACGAGACGAGGTTGAAGGCCGCAACCGCGATGATCAGCGACAGGATGATGAACATGACCATCTTTTCCATCGCGAGGGCCTTGAAGAAATTTGAATGGCCCTGCTCCCAGGTCGTGATCCGGTAGAACCGGCCGAGCTTGCCGGCAAGCTCGCGCGTCACCGGCCAGGCCTGGAACATGTCGTCGAGCTTGAGCCGGATTCCGCTCGGGCCATCGCTCTGGAACAGGCGTTCCGCATCTTCCATGTGCACGAGCGCCAGGCCTTCGTCGTATTCCTGGAAACCTACCGAGAAAATACCGACGACGTCGAAACGCTTGAAGCGCGCAACGCCGCCGACCGGAGTGACATTGATTTCGGACGTGTAGACCGTGACCTTGTCGCCGACCGCGACGCCGAGCTGCATGGCCAGTTCGTTGCCGAGGATCATGCCGAATGCGCCGGGCTTGAGATCGTCGAGCCGGCCGCGCAGCATCTTGCTGCCGATGTCGGAGACTTTCGGTTCCTCTTCCGGCAGGATTCCCTGGACGACCGCACCATTGCGCCGCGCGCCCTGAAGGAGCGCCTGGCTCGAAATGAACGGGGCGGCGCCGCGCACGTGCGGATCTTCGTCGGCAATTTTCACGGCAGCGCGCCAGTCGCTGATGCCCTCGCCGACCGCAGTAATCGTTGCGTGAGCCGACATGCCCAGGATGCTGTCGCGCAACTGCTTCTCGAAGCCGTTCATGACCGAGATCACCGTGATCAGCGCGACGACGCCAACGGCAATGCCGAGCATCGACACCAGCGAGATGAACGAAATGAAATGATTGCGGCGTTTGGCGCGCGTGTAGCGCAGGCCGATGAACAGTTCGAGCGGGCGGAACATCCGGACGGAAAAATCCATTGGTCTGAAAACGATGAATGCCGGGCCTGAGCGCAGCGCGGGCGCGTCGCAGAGTGCCTGAGACTGTGTGTGACCGCAAGACAAACCGGCCTTGCTGAATATTTTATGAACCGACCGGTATTGAAATTGCGACCGTCTCGCCCAACCTGCTGTCTACCGTGCAAGCGACCGCACTCTGCGTTCGCTGCCGTGCACCCCCACGCGCGGCTGCATGCCTGACATCAACAGCTGGAGAAGAAGTTTATGAAAAGCACATTGTTCGCGATTGCCCTCGCCACTGCCGGCCTCGCCGTTGCCCCCGCCCTGTCGCACGCAGCCGATAATAACGGTGCTGGCGGCTTTTTCATCAATGGCAACTTGGGTGAGTCGAGCCTCGATCACCATGGCTACGATGACAACGACACCGCCTATCAAGGAAACATCGGATATCGCTGGGCCCTGAGTCCGGGCGTCGCGCTCGGCGTCGAGGGCGGCTACACCGACCTCGGCAAGTTCGACCCGAAAAACAGCGGAGACGCCCTGATCGGACAAGCGTCGGTCAAGGGATGGACCCTTGGCGTCAACGGCCACTTCAATCTGACTCCGGAATGGTACCTGAGCGGGCGCACGGGCATTTTCCACAGCGACCTGAAGGGCGGCTACTTTTCCACGCCGGACACCATCGTCCATGTCGACGACACGGCCAACAAGTTCTACGCCGGTGCCGGCGTCGGTTACGACTTCAGCAACAACTTCAGCCTGGGCCTGAACTACGACTACTACAAGGCCAACAAGAACGGCCTCAACCTCGACCCGAGCATGGTCTCCGTAAGCGCGGAATTCCGCTTCTGAGTACAGCTTATTTGTTTGATTGCGTAGATCGACCGATCCAATCGGGTCCGAAACAATAGGGTCGTTGATCTCCAAGCAGCACAAGACTCCAACGGAGCACAGGGGCAAGGACGCTTTGTACAACGGCCCGCAGAGGCACTCTGTGGGCCGTTTTTTTTTGCAGCCGGATCATCAAGTCGAGGTTTCTCCGGCGGCAACTGACTGTCCATAAGGGTAGAGTCCTCTTCCGACCCTGGCCTGCGCCAGATGAGAGGCAGCTTTGCGGCATCACGCAGTGGAATCTGAAGTTCCCCCGCTTCGGGCTGCTGGGGCGGTCAGGTCGCAGCCCCACGAGCTACTCCCTTATTGGCAAGCGCTTTGTGGAGTTGGAACCGTGCAATTCGCGTGACTGCGATGCGGGTACGCAGCACTGTAATTCGACAGCACGCCCGGAGTGACGTTGGCGTTGATGTAGTTGGTTGCAGCGAAGCCTAGGCCCGGCATACCGTAGAAGACGACGCCGTCGACAGACGGCCGCAGTTGCTCAGCGGCATCCGGAAAACTCAGCCCCAAATTGCCGGCAGGAGGCAACTCGTAAACCCTGAGGAACTCGACCGCGTCGGGCACGGACCTCGGAAAGACCTTCGAGCCCAAAGCTTTCGAAGGGCCTTCCTCCGCCGGCAACGTGTTGAACGTGAGGATAGCGCTTTCGTAGCAAAGGTAATTGTTGGTGTTGATCGGACACTCGTTGCAAGGTATGCCGAGTGGTTGGGTGCCTTCGCGATCATACGTCGCGAGGCCGATGCTGTGGCATGACGTCTCGTCAAAGCGTTCCTCGAAAGGTGGCAAAGCCTCGACGAGGGCGGTATCCACATAGAACTGCTTCGTCGGGAATGTGACGACCCAATCGGTCGCGGCACCGACGCCAGGCTCGACGTCAAATTCGTTGTAGAACGTGTCGGCTGTCAGAACAGCACTCACGGCGTCAACGCCACGTGTCGAGGCCGGGTAGTCAGCCTTGACCATCGTGTTGCCGATCGGCACGTACGCGGTCGCAAGGTCATGTGCCGAATCCGTGATCGCAGTCGAAAGGTTCGGCTTCGGATCGCCCGGAGCGCTGTTCTGCACGACGTCACTGAAGCCGTCAATTCCCGTGGCATCGAACGCGTACAAGGTGCCCATGGAAACGTCGACAATACCGGCGGCGCCATACAGCCCCCCTGCGGGCGGCAAAAGGTCCGTGGACGCGTTCGTCACCCAGTAGCCACCGGCGGCCCAGGCATCGCGTACCTGTGCGCAACCGGGCGGTACTCCGTTGACCGGCTTGATTGCCTCGAGCGTCTTCGGGCTTGCGCTCGCTTGATCGACCACCTCGCCCATCTCGATGATTTCGAAGAAGCCCTCGCGCGTACGCGCGAGATTCGTCGGACCATGATCAGTCCCGGTCGGCGTGCCAAAGTTACCCTGACTGTAATTCGCGTTGCTGAACGTCAGCGCGTGGAGGGTTCCAGGCACAGGCGTCAGCGGAAACGCCGGCACCGTGCAGGAATTGTCATTCGTGGCGATCGCTGCCGCTCCGGTGCCGTCGCTGCTCGTGTCGTATACAGCGCCGACCCATGAATCGAACGGACCGAGATAGACGTTGAAGTTCGCGACGTCGCGACCATCGTAGGCTTCGCGGAACCGAATCTTCAGTGCCTTGCCATGTTCGGTCGCGTTGATCACCGACACCAACGTCTGCTGATGGTTGACCGTGTAGTACGGATAGATCAGCACCTAAGCCCGTGCCGCGCGGGTTGAGCATCACGGCTCCCGCTGACGAAGCCGTGGCCCCCAGGGCCGTTGCAATTGCTATAGCGAGAGTCCGTTTCATAGAGTAGGTCCCTTGTTGATCTTGCTCCCTGCGCTGCGCTGGAGCGGCTCGTGCAGACTAAGTCAGGGGGCCGATCGACGGCAAACATTTGGAACTCGCGCAGGCTGAAGGGGACCTCTGCCGGGCTAACGAGCGGACTGTCGGCACCTCCGCGGCGCAATGCGAAGGCATGATTGGTCGAGCATCCGGGTTGGGGCTACTCGTTTGCGGCATTCAGTTTCCGCTCTGGGCCGGGAGCGGAAGCTCGCGATCCGGAACAAGCCCACACTAAATCCGAGTCTGGATGGGGTTTATTCGCGCGGTAGAATGCTCGAATAGCCTTTGTCTCACGCCGGCGTTGTTGCATCACGCGCACGCGCCAACCTCACGCGCAGGCGGCGGCGCACGTCCGCGTCGCCGTTGTCGGGTCCGAGTATCAGCGCCACGCGCTCGCCATTGCCAGTACGCAGGATCAGCACGAGCCACGCGCCGCGTACGACTGCGTGTCGCAATTCCGCTGTGCGCTCCTCGCCGTCGGCAGACGAAATCCGCCAGTGTCCGGCCTCATGCCACGCGACGCGGCGCATCGATGCGCCGAGGTGACGCCGCAGCGAATGCGCGGTATAGCCAACGACCGCACAGCCGAGCGCCAGTTTCACCCACGTTGCGACACCCGCAAACGCCACGGCGGCCAGTGCAAGCAGCGCGATCGCGACGATGGCTGCCACCAGCCAGCGCGACGGAGCGTAATCAAACGCGATCGCTGGCGCGGATTTCATCGACGATCCGTCGCCACGGTGAGAAATCGCACGGAGTGCGGCCCATCAGCCAGTCCCATATTTCCGGATCCTGCTGATCCAGCAAAGTG
>DASSGP010000102.1:0-7344 GCA_035693405.1 Rudaea sp.
CCGTTGAAGCCCCAGTCCTTGCCCCAGGAGTTTTGCAGCCAGAAGCCCTTGTCGTCGTAGGCGACCAGCGCAAACGCATGACCGCCGGAATTGTCGTCGACGAGCGCGATGCGCCCGTTGTTGCCGACGTTGTCCCAGCCCGGATGCGTATTGCCGCTCGCATACAGCACGCCGACTTCGCTGATCGCCGCGTGCATCGCGACGAGATCGCGATGATTGACGCGATAGTAGGCGCCGAGCGGGTGCTGCGCGGCATCGTTGACCCGGGATTCGGAAAGCGCGCGGTCGGCGGCCTTCGGCCACAGCGAAAGCTGGCAGACGCCATGTTTTTGCCAGCCCTTCATCGCGCCGCGGCAACTGGAACCTTCGTAGTTTTCGCCCGCCCATTCGTCGTAGCGGCGCGCCATGTCGTACAACATGTACGGGCTGATTTCGTGGTCGTCGGGCACGCGCCTGCGCACGCGCAACAGGTAATGGACGACTGTCGCCAGGCCAAATCCGGTGCAAGCGCCTTGCTGTCCTTGATCGAGTATCGGAACTTTTGCCTTGCGGTATTCGGCAAGGTCGCGCCGCGTGGGCACCTCGACCAGCGTCGGCGTGTACATCAGATCGCGGAAATCGAGCGTATCCGGACGCGCGTCGAGCGTGCGCGTGACTTTCCTCGTCGCTGCCTTCTTCATGATGCTCCTCCAGTGGGCTTGCCTTCACGCTGTCGCGCGGGAACCAAAGACGGTGCAAACGCGCCCGGTGCGGCGAACTTCGGCCGGCCGGATGCGTGCTTGAAGTGGGTGCAGCAGACGTGCTGCGGCGCTTCGCGAATTGCGCGCGGGACAAGAAACATCGATTGCGCAGCTGCGACGGCGCGACGTTGCCGCGCCCGCATATGCCGGATGTGTGGCGACGCGGATACGTGCCGACACTCCCCCTTGCCGCCATCCTGCCAGCATGGCCATCAAAGCTCTCCGGCCTGACGCGCCTTCGGTCCCTCGATTCCCCGCCGAGATACTACTCGCCAGGATTTGCGCCGTCACCTGGTGGAGTTCGCCTTCGGCGCTTTCGAAGCCCAGTTAGTCCGCGGGTCATGGGCACCGGCGGCAAGGCTTCGTAGTGGCGCGCCGATTGCTCGCGCTTCCAACCGGTAGCCGATTCAGGCACTCTGGCGCCGTTTCAATCGACGCTTCCGCTCCGGGAATGAGATGCCGACCGCCACGCTCTTCAACTACTCGTTTTCGCTGACCGAGCCGAACCCCGACGCGCACGTGCCGCCGACGATCCGCAAGCTCGTCGTCGTCGGTGGCGGCACGGCCGGCTGGATGGCGGCGATGATGCTGGCCGACGCACTGCTGCCGAAGGGTATCGAGATCGAAGTGCTGGAATCACCGGTCGTCGGCATCGTCGGTGTCGGTGAAGGTTCGACGCCATGGCTGCGCGGATTCTTCGACAAGCTCGGCATCGAGGAAGCCGAATGGATGCCGGCGTGCCACGCCACCTACAAGTGCGGCATCACGTTCGACAAGTGGTCGACCAAGCCGGGCTTCGGGAGTTACTTCCACCCATTCGCCTCGATGCTCGACAACCTGACGATGACGCAGTTCGTGCACAACGTGAATGCCCGCGTGCAGGGCGCCGACGTCCACGCCCATCCGAACCGGTTCTTCATCGCCGCCAAACTCGCCGAACAGGACATGGCGCCGAAACCGGATTCGAACTTTCCCTTCGACGTCTGGTACGGCTATCACTTCGATGCGGTCCTGCTCGGGCAGTTCTTGCAGAAGAAGGCACTCGAACGCGGCGTGAAGTACCGCAGCTGTCACGTGAAGGAGGTCAAGCTCTGCGAGAACGGCGACATCGCCTCGGTTGTCATCGACGGCGACGAAACGATTGCCGCGGATTTCTTCGTCGACTGTACCGGTTTCGCCGGCCTTCTGAACCAGAAGGCGCTGAAGACGCCGTTCGTGAGCTTCTCGAACAACCTGTTCAACGACGCTGCGATTGCGATGCCGACGCCGATCGGCGAAGACATTCCGTCGCAGACGGTGTCGACCGCGATGAAGAACGGCTGGGCCTGGAAGATCCCGCTGACCGAACGCTTCGGCAACGGCTACGTCTACAGTTCATCGTTCTGCTCGGCCGACGAAGCCGAGCGCGAGTTGCGCGAGCACCTCGGCCTGCTCGATTCGGATACGCCGGCGCGGCACCTGAAGATGAAAATCGGCCGGGTCACGAAGCACTGGAACCGCAATTGCCTCGCGGTCGGGCTGTCGCAGGGGTTCATCGAGCCGCTCGAAGCGACTGCGCTGCTGTTCATCCAGCACACGGTGTCGACGTTCGTCGAGGTCCTCGAAGCCGGCGACATGAGCGAAACAGCGCGGGACCGTTACAACCAGCGCGTCAACGAGCACTTCGAAGGTACGCGCGACTACATCGTGACGCACTTCAAGACCAACAACCGCACCGACACCGACTACTGGCGCGCGAATGCGTCGAACGGGAACCTGTCGGAGCCCCTGCAGGAATTGTTCCGCACGTGGCTGTCCGGCAGGAGCATCGTCGCCGATGTCACCCAGCAAAAACTCGGCAAGGGTTATCCAGTATTCTCGTGGTACTGCATCCTCAGCGGCATGGGCATCTTCCCCGAAAGTGACCAGATCCGCGCGCCGACGCCGAAGGAGGCTCGCTACAAGATGACCGAGATCGATAACCTGCTCGCGCGCAGCGCATTGAACTTCCGCAAACAGAAAGATGTGCTTGCACGGATTCCGCCGAAGCGGCGCGAGGACGCGTTGCAGATTTATTTCTGGTAGCGCCGCTTCCTCCCGAACCGGTTCATATCCCTTCTCCCGCTGGCGGGAGAAGGTGGCGCGGGGCGGACGAGGGTGGCGCCGGATCGCAACGGCAATTCCAAGCGCCACCTTCACCGCCGAGGGAGTAGCGGGGAGTCAGTGACGCACCAGCAAATTGACGCTTACTGGCGACACCGGCAGAGGTGTCGGCCTCGGGGCGCCTGGTTTGCCGCCACCATGACCGCCACCGTGGCCACCGTCATGACCTCCGCCGCCGTGACCATCATCGTGGCCGCCGTCATGGCGATGGTGACGGCCGCCACCGCCTAGTCTTGAAAATCCCGAACCATAGTAAGGATAGGTCGGATACCACAGCACGTTGTCGCCCGAGTTGTAGTTCGCGTGATCGCTTTCCGCTTCGCCTTGTTCGCGATACGCAGCTTGCGAGGCCTCATAGGCGGCGGTTCGCGCATCGGCTGCTGCTTGCTGCGCCAGCCGCGCGCTGATTGCGGCCGCCTGCGCGGCCTCGGCATCGACCTGCGCTGACCGCAGGCCTGCCGGCTCGGGCTCGTAGCTGGCTACGTGCTGCACCTTTGAGTCCGTCGGGCACGCGATATTGGTGTACATCACGGCGCCATCCGCGGCGGTGCATCGATAGATTTCGCCGGCGCAGATCCCTTGGCTGAAAGCCGCGGCCACAAGGAGCACGATCGTCTTGGCGCGCATGGTCGTATTTCCACTTCGATTCTGCATCTAGTCGCAGAACTCCGAAACGACTGTAGCGCGATTTGCCGATCGTGTCTTGGTCCGGTCCGCCAAGTTTTGTAACGAAAAGCAACGATTCTTCCGCAGACACCAATCGATTTGCGCTTACGGCGGCAACACGACAGGATCGAACCCGCTGGAAAACACCACGTCGCACGATTGGGCAAGCGCCTGGCGTGAGACTCCGAAGGTCGCTGCATTGTCGACATCGGTGCCGGCGGCGTTTGTCGCCGTGTTGCCGCTGAAGGTATTGGCGCAGCCGGTCACCTTCGGCAATTTTGTCGGCATGCCCTGATCGTTCCCGCCGGCGTTGTGCAGGATGTTCAACGCGAACACTGCGCCGCCTTTGGCCGTGCCGGGAAAACCGCTCGAGGAACCGATCGCGCTGGTGTTGTTGTTGAACGAACTGGCGACGACATCGAGTTGGCCGCTGCGGATGAAAATCGCGCCGCCGAATCCGGCGCCACCGCCGCCACCGCCTTCGAACACGCCGCCGCCGCCGAAACCGGGCGCGCCGGCTCCACCGATGCTGCTGCCCAGGCCACCCGCCCCGCCGCCACCGCCGAATCCACCACTGCCTCCCGGACCGCCGCCGTATTCGAATCCGGAACTGCCGCCGGCACCGCCGCCAGCGCCGAATCCTCCCGGCGCGCCGCTGCCCGGAATAGTGCTGTTGGAACTGCCACCAGCGCCGGCACCACCGCCGCCACCGCCACCAAATCCGCCGGGCGCGCCGGACTGCGACGGAATCGGCGCAGACGGCGATCCCGCTCCACCGCCCCCGCCGCCGCCGAATTCGCCCGAGCCCGGATAACTTCCATTGGCGACGCCACCGCTCGCAAAACTGCCAAAGTTGCTGGCGCCGCCGGCGCCGCCATTGGTGCCGCCGGTTTCGACCGAATAGCTGTCGCCACCGCCGCCGCCACCGCCACCGAATCCGCCGGAGCCACCGGCGGAGCCCGAACTATTCTCGTCGGCACCGGCGCCTCCTGCGCCGAACATTCCGCCGCCACCGCCGCTGCCGCTACCGCTGCCATCTTGTCCGAATTTCACGTACCCGGACGACGAACCACCGACGGCGCTGTTGAAGGTGAACGAACTGTCGCCCACATCGACATTGCCGCCATAGATGAAGATCGCGCCGCCAAGCCCCGCACCAGCGCCGGCGCCGCCGCCTCCGGAGGAGCTGGCCGTCGAGTTTCCGCCACGCGCCACGCCAGCATTGAACGCGATGTTCGAGAACGTCACGGTCGGCTCATGTGCTTCGTCGCCGATCAAGAACAATCGATGCGTGCCATCGCCGGAAATCGCGCGCTGGGTCAGGCCGAGACCGACAAAGTCGATATCCGAAATGATCGGCGGCAGTTCGCTGGTCAACACCGTTTCGCCGTCGATGATTTCTATCGTGTCCCTGCCGTTGCCGGTGAAGTCGCAGCCGACGACCGGAAAATCCGAGTTGGCGACTTCGATTGCCTTGTCGAGCGTGCAGGCCGCCGTGACTACGATTACGCTGGCCTGTGCCGAAGCCATCGTTGTCAGCGCGCTGACGATCGCGGCCGCGAGTCGGGCCAGGCGCGGAAATCGGTTCGAATTCATGCGTTCTCCGAAATTCGTCTGTTGCTGGGTCAACAAACGACAAACGGCGCATTCAGCCATCATCGACTCGCTGGCCAAACTTGTGGCGCGCGCATGCGCAGCGCGTCGACCCGGCCTGGCTTGTGCCGGGCAACAAGCAAGCCGACCCCGGCGTTTCGCGTTCTGGTCAGGACGAACGCAGCGCGGCGCCGGGCGAAATCGGCACGTCCAGATTCACCTTCGCGCGCTCCAGCACGACCTGCGTGGTGAAACTGCGCACGTTGGTGTTCGTCATCAGTGCTTCGCGTGTGAACGCATCGTAGGCTTCCACGTCGCGCGCCAGCACGACCAGCACGAAATCGGCCTGCCCGGTGACGTAGTAGCACTGTTGGACTTCGGGGTAGCGTTCCATGTCGCCGCGAAAGCGATCGAGGTCTTCGCTGCCATCGCGATCGATGTCCACCGCGACGATGCAGGTAACCATCATGCCGAGCGCCTTCGGCGAAAGTATTGCGCATTCGCGCTCGATCACGCCGTCCTCGCGCAGGCGCTTCAGGCGCCGTTGAACCGCGGCGGCCGACAGGCCGATGGCATCGCCGATGGCCTTGGCCGGCAGCTGAGTGTCGCGCTGGTAGCGTTCGAGGATCGCCAGGTCGAAGCGGTCGAGTGGCATGGGGTTTCCTGCTGAGTGCCTGGACAAAGTATACCGAACCCGATGCGCGACCCTCACCCCAACCCTCTCCCATGGAGAACGGCTTGGAAACGCGATAGCGCACGTTGCGAGGAAACTGCGCGGCATGGCCGCAACAGTGCGTCTGAAAACGCGGCCTGACGCCGGCGCATGCCGTTTAATATCTCCCGGGTCCGATACTTGGCCTGAGCGAAGATTCTCCATGACGACATCCAGTACCGACACTGCGTCCGCACGGCCAATTCTCGTCGAAGGCGATCCGCGCCTGCTTGTTCGCGCAACGCCCGTCGATGCGCTCGATGCCAGCGTCCGCTCCGATCTGGATGCACTGGGCTCAACCCTGGCCTTGCACCGGGAACGCCATGGGTTTGGCCGCGGCATCGCCGCCCCGCAGATCGGCATCGCGCGCCGGATGATCGTGATCGATCTCGGTGCCGGCCCGATCGCGCTGATCAACCCGCAAATCACCTGGCGCAGCGAAGACAGCTTCGTTGTTTGGGACGACTGCTTCAGCGTGCCCGATCGCCTCGTGCGCGTACGGCGCGACTGCTCGATCTCGCTGACTTACCGCGACGCGCAGTTTCGCGAGCGCGTCTGGCGACGCCTTCCGCCGGATTTGTCGGAACTGCTGCAGCACGAAATCGATCATCTCGACGGCGTGCTGATGACGCAACGGGCGACCGGACCGGACGCGATACGCCCGGCGACAGAACGCGCGTTGCTGATCGACCAGGCGCGGGCCGGACACCGGTTTTCGCTGCAGCACATCGCGGAAGCAGCACGCGGTATCGACCCGGTGTTTCGCGACACGCCACTGTTCGAGTCCGAGCCGCTGTCCGCCCTCGCCGGTTGCCGGCTCGCGTTGAAAGTCGAAACGCTGAATCCGTTGCGCTCATTCAAGGGCCGCGGCGCCGGCTACCTCATGAACCGGCGTCTTGCACGCGCCGAGCGCGGACCGATCGTGTGCGCCAGCGCGGGCAACTTCGGCCAGGCAATGGCCTACATCTGCCGGCGTCACGATGTCGCGCTGACAGTATTCGCGGCCGAAACGGCCAACGCGCTCAAAGTCGATCGCATGCGTGCGCTCGGCGCGGACGTACGCCTGCTCGGCGCCGATTTCGATGCGGCCAAGGAGGGCGCCCGCGCGTTCGCCGCCACAACCGGCACGACGATGATCGAGGACGGATTCGATCCGGCCATCGCCGAAGGCGCCGGTTCGATCGGCGTGGAGTTGCTCGCGCGCGGTGACGCCTGGGACGCGATCGTCGTCCCGCTCGGCGACGGCGCGCTGCTTGGCGGCGTCGCGCGCTGGATCAAGGCCGCGTCGCCGTCAACAGAGGTCATCGGCGTTGTTGCCCGCGGCGCCAGCGCGTTCGCGCGATCATGGCGCAATGGCTACGGCGGCGCGATCGTCGTCGACAGCGCAATCTCGACGATTGCCGATGGCATCGCCCTGCGCGCGCCGATCCCCGAGGCGGTCGCGGCCCTGCATGGGATTGTCGACGATGTCGTGGAAGTCGACGACCCAAC
>DASSGP010000103.1:0-9976 GCA_035693405.1 Rudaea sp.
ACCACAACCACGACCACAACCATGGCGGCGGCGATTGGGGCCATGGCGGCGGCCACGGTGGCGGTGGCCACAACGGCGACTATCACGGTCCCTATCAGTACGATGGTAATGGGCGCTACGCCGATCAGCGCGGTGGCACCGGCGGCGCCGGTGGGACCGGTGGCGGACGCGGCGGACACGGCAATCCGCCGGCAGGTACGGCAGCTCGAACGATGACCGCGACGAGCAATTTCTCGCGCCCCGGCACTTCGACCGGAGCGGATTTCTCGCGCGCCGGCACTTCGACCGGCGATCGCAACACGTTTACTGGTACGTCGGCAGGCACGGGTCGAACGTCTGTCTCGCCGAGCAATCAGATCAGCGGCGCAAATCGTTTCGGCGGCCGCGCACCGCTGCCGTCGGCGTCCTACTATGCAGCAGCGCGCGGCGACGGTTCCACGCGTGCAGCGTACGCGATGAATACGCGTGCAAGCGCTGCGACGGCGAACGATCGCGCCGGCAACGGTTACGCGTACGGGCGAGGCAGCACCGCGGCCAACAACGCCGCGACCAACAACCGCGGCGCAAACCAGTCAGACCGCGTGGCGTCGATGCCGTCGCGCGGCTACGCACCTTCGAGCAATCGCGGCGGCGCGGTTGCGCACGGTGGCAACATCGCGCCGCAGAACTATGCCGGATCGCGTTCGGCGTATCCGCAGCAGCGCTATGCCCCCTCGAATCGCGCCTACGCCCATGCTGGCGCGCCGTCCTATTTCGCCGGCGGTCGCGGCGCCTATGCCGGTACGCGCGGCACGATGCCGTCATATTCCGGTGGGCGCGGCGCAGCACCGTCCTACTCCGGCGGGCGCGGTGCAGCACCTGCGTATTCGCATGGCGGCCCCGGCTTCGCCTCGCGCGGTGGCGGCGGCGGCGGCAGTCACGCCGGATCGGCCGCGGCGCATTCCGGCGGCGCCAGTCGCACAGGCAGTTCGCGCGGGCACTGATGCGCCCGCGTCGCGCCTGAATCGACTTCCGCGAATCGCGAGCCGCGCGTGCCGACGCGCGCGGCGCCGTTGCGGTCGAAGGCGGCCCGTTGAAAACCGTGCGCCTGGCCCCTGAACAGCTGCTCAGGCAGGCGATCTGCCACGCGCGCTCGTGATGACCGCGCCCTCGCTCATCGTCTTCGTCACCGGCGTCTTGCCCGCGATCTCGATCAGGCGTTGCCACTGCGCGTCGTCGAGCGCTTGGTCCGAATGCAGGACGCGATGGATGTGCACCTTGCCTTCGTCGTCGCGCATGAACGTCAACTCGGCGTGGAATTCGCCGAGGTCCCAGCCTTTCTTCTCCGCGTACATGCGTAGCGTGATCGCCGTGCACGCCGCCAGCGACGCCAGGTAGTAGTCGTACGGCGCAGGTCCCTGCCCTTGCCCGCCAAGCGACGGCGGCTCGTCGGTCACCATGTCGAAATGACCGACGCGAATGCGATGCAGATAGTTCGTGCCGGTCGACACGATGCTCGCTGTGTACGGAGTTTTCATTGTCGTCATTCCTGAGCGGACCAGCAGACTGCAAGCGTGCCGCGATCCGCGTCCCATGGCAACCGGGCGCAAGCGCAGGCGAAAACGTCAGGTAGCCGTCAGGATCGATGCAGCATTGTGGATTTTTTGCTTTCATTCCGGTTGAGTTGATGCAGATCAGCTGTGAGTGACAAGTGGCGCGCTACGGTCGCGACACACGACGTCGCGTAGTCGTACCGGAGGGCGAAATGAACACGATGCTCAGAAGCGCAGTTTCCTGCACGGTCACGCGGTCCGCTTTCGCGGCCGCGGCATTCCTGCTCGCGGCGCTCGCATCCGTTCCCGCGCACGCGCTGCCCGCCTTCAACCGCCAGACCGGACAGAATTGCGTGGCTTGCCACGCCGGTGGGCAGTTCCCGGAACTCACGCCCTACGGCCGGCTGTTCAAGTTGACCGGCTACACGATCGGCGAGCGCCAGGCGCTTCCGATCGCCGTGATGGCGGTGGCGAGCGATTCGCACGTCAGCAACACCTCCAAGAGCGAAGACCCGGGCGCGGATTTCCAGAAGAACAATTCGCTGATCTTCGCGACCGCGAGCATTTTCGCCGCCGGCAAGATCACCGACAACCTCGGCGCGTTCGTGCAGGTCACCTACGACAACTACGCCGCTCAGTCCGACAACGGCAACTGGCACGGCCATAGCGGCGCCGACAACATGGACTTCCGTTATGCCGACCGGGTGATCAGTCCGGAGAGCGACATCATCTGGGGAGTCACCGCAAACAACAATCCTTCCGTCGCCGATCCCTGGAACTCCGCCGCCGCCTGGATGCAGTACGTGCCGGTGCCGAGTCCGACCAGCAGCAGCTTCATCGATGGCAACACGCCCTACCCCGGCTTCGCCGCCGGCGGCAACATCGCAGGACTCGCCGGTTATCTCTACTGGAATCAGCTCGTCTACGTCGAAGTCGGAGGCTATCGCACCGCGAATGGCATCACCGGATTCATGAGCGCGGGCGTGCCGAAGGACGAGAAGACCAAGCTGCAAGGCACAAACCCATATTGGCGCGTGGCGTTGAACAAGGAATGGGGAGCGCACAGCCTGATGGTCGGCACATCGGGCATGGTTGCCGATGTCTACGACGATCCGCTCGATACGTCGGATCCGAACAGCGTCCACCATTTCCGCGACATCGGCATCGACAGTCAGTACCAGTACCTGCTCGATCCGCATGCGGTCACGGTGCAGCTGG
The DNA here is from genome assembly GCA_035693405.1 of Rudaea sp. GTDB lineage: Bacteria > Pseudomonadota > Gammaproteobacteria > Xanthomonadales > Rhodanobacteraceae > Rudaea. The sequence goes on from DASSGP010000103.1 coordinate 2,751, forward strand.
CCTACACGCACGACACGCATCGCTATCCATACTTCCTCGCCGACCAGCCGGTAGTCGACATCGATGGGAACACGCTGCCGAACACAAACACAAACGACACGACCAACGTGTTCCGCGCCAAGGGCAGCTACGTCTACGACGCGAAGTACGGCACCAGCCTGGCGTTCTTCAACCAGACCGGTTCGACGAACTCGGCGCTGTACGATCCGACGCCCGTGTACGGCAACATCAACGCCAATCCCGCGATCCGCGGCTTCACCTCGGAAGTCTTCTGGACGCCGGTGCAGTACCTGCGCATCGGCCTGCAATTCACGACCTACAGCAAGTACAACGGCGCCGCGCACAACTACGACGGCGCGGGCCGCAATGCCAGCGACAACAACTCGCTGTTCCTGTATCTGTGGGGTGCTTTCTGACAAGCGCGATCGGGCTGGCGCGCGCGCTGCGTGAAGCCGGTTCAATGCACGGTGCAATATGGAGGCTTCCATGAAAACCGTAACTCTCAGCGTGCTGGCGATCGCCATCGGTCTTGCGGTCGGATGCGCCAATCTGCCGCGCTCGCGCGACTTGGCCAATCCCGATGTTTCCGGCCAGACGCTTGCCGAGCAGGTCTGCTCGAATTGTCATGGCGTGACAGGATCGGCCACGTCGCCGAATTTTCCGAACCTGGCGGGACAGCAGGAAGTCTATCTGTCGAACCAATTGCACGAGCTCAGGGGGCACAGCCGCCGCGATCCAGCCGGATTCGAATACATGTGGGGCATCAGCCGCACCCTGACGGACAAGCAGATCCAGGAGCTTGCCGCCTACTTCGCCGCACAGAAGCCGCGTCCACAATCGATCGAAGGCAGCTCGGCACAAATCGACGGCGGGCGACCGATATTCAATGACGGCATTCCGGCGAAAGGAATTCCGCCGTGCCACAGTTGTCACGGCCCCGGGGGCGCCGGCAACGAAAAGTTTCCGCGCCTTGCCGGCCAGCACGCGGACTATCTAGTCAAGCAGCTGACGGTTTTCCAGCGCACGGACGAGCGGCCGGAAGGCAGCATCATGAAGACCGTCGCACACGAACTGACGCAGGAGAACATCATCGACGTCGCGGCATATCTGCAAGCACTGCCGTACCAAAAGGCGCCTTGAGCAGCGGGCGACGCAGCCGAAGCTCATACCTCGACACGCGGAGCCATCCTATTCCGCGATCTCGAACGCCAGCACCATGCCGGCGTCAGTGTGCGTCGCATAGCCAGTGCCCGACTTCGCGTCGGCGCTCATCGGCTCTTCGCAGCCCAGGACGTAGCGTCCCGGTGTGAAGTTCTTCCTGAGGCAGACCTGGTGCGTCAGGTCGTGACTGTCGAGGATACCGCCCAAGGCGATTGCAGGAGCGGCGCCCACGCCGTCGTGCTTGCGCCACTCGACTACGTCGGCGAGCGTCTTGCCGTCGAGCAGGCGATAGAGGTCGGCTTCGTGCATCGATGGACCAATCGTATCGACGCGGATGACCTGCGTGCCGTTGCGCAGCTGCGAGGACAATTCAAAGCGGAAATCGACGAGTTTCAGCACAACGTCGACCGCTGGCAGCGGGTCGTCGTGCGCGCCGACGGTCGTCACGGTGAACGGGTGCACGCGGCCGGTACGGTCGTTCCATCAGATCACGATGTATCGGCCGGGATCCAGGCGCGTCCACAGTTCCGCCGTCTGGCCCGGTGAAGTCAAACCGGCTCCCGAATAGTCGAGCCCACCTTCGGGGAACAAAGAGCCGGCTTTCACCGCGGCAACGTAGTCCTCCGCACGCATCCCGTCCGGCAGCTTGACGAGCATGCCTTCGTGAATTCCCTTGCCGTGATTTTCGAACAGGATGTGGCGCAGGCCTGCCGGGATGCTGGTGGGCGCTTCGAAGCCGAGGTCGGTCGCAACGATGTGGAAGGTCGACCGACTCGCATCGACCGCCTGTTTCCCTGGCGCAGCATGCCGGTCTTGCGCGCTCGCATTCAGCGCACAGAATGTGAGGATGAAGCCCATCCCGATCAGCATCGCAAATCGACCGTTCACCATGGCGTTTGACCCCCGGCTCTCACGGATCCATTATCGCGCTGCTGAAGCAAACACCGAATGGTCCCCCGCCGAACGCCCGCTCCGCGTCGTGTCGACTGCGCCGGCCGCCTCATCGCCGCGCAAATCCCCGCCCGCGCGGGCAATCCGGCAAGAAGCGCAACTCGCCGCTGCCGGCGATTGCGCGGGGTTCGATTTATCCATGCGCTCGGCCGTCGGCTTGCCCGGTTCCTGCCGAGGTAGTGATTTCGGCGGAGCCGCAGTAAGCTCGTGCCGCCAACCAGGGAGGAGCCACTCATGAAGACCGAAACGGACAACGTGGCCTTGATTCGCGAAGCCTATCAGCAGTGGCACGATTCCAGGGGCGCTAGCGTCAACAAGTGGCTCGACCTGATGTCGCACGGCGTGCGCTTTCGTTCGCTCGCGGGCGGCGCTGCGGGTCTGGAGTTTTCGCGCGACTGCGCCAGTCGCGACGATGTCGCGCGTTACTTCGCCGAACTCGGCAACGACTGGGACATGATCCACTACACCGTGGATGAACTCATTGCGCAAGGCGATCGCGTGGTCATGCTCGGCAGCTGCGGCTGGAAGAACCGTCGCACCGGCATCGTGGTCCAGACCCCGAAGGCCGACTTCCTGCGCCTGAAGGATGGCAAGGTCGTCGAGTTCTTCGAGTTTTTCGATACCGCGCAAGCGATGGCGGCAAGCCTGGGCGCCGCACAGCCGCCCGCAGGTTGAACCGAGTCGCAGCAGCGTCGATTCAGCCACACGCCGGCATCATCGCCTCTGTCGCACTACGCGTGATCACGAGTCGATAACGAGCGCGATGGCAACGTTCACCTCACCGCGCACACAACAGGAGGCAAGATCATGAAAATCAATCGCAACGGGTCGGCGGCCTGGCAAGGCGGCATCAAGGACGGCAAGGGTTCGATCTCTACCGAGAGCGGCGCGCTCAAGGCCTATCCGTACGGATTCGCCAGCCGCTTCGAAGGCAAGCCCGGCACCAATCCGGAGGAACTGCTCGCCGCGGCGCACTCCGGCTGCTTCACGATGGCGCTGTCGCTGATTCTCGGCGAAGCCAAACTCACGGCCACGCAGATGGATACGTCGGCGCAGGTGACGCTCGAGAAAGTCGGCGAAGGCTTCAGCATCACGGCGGTGCACCTCACGCTGAAAGCGAAGGTGCCCGGCGCCGACGACGCGACATTCCAGTCGCTCGCGGCGAAGGCCAAGGCGAACTGCCCGGTGTCGAAACTGTTCAACACCAACATAACGCTCGACGCATCGCTGGTCGCGTGATCTCGTGAGGCCGGGGCCCGCGCTGCGGCCCCGGCGGTAGTACGCGCTTTACTTGCAGGATTTCCCTGCGATTTGCTGTGCTTCGTAGCTCGGCAGATCCGAAAAGTCGACCGCGAACACGAAGAAGCGATTCGGATTGTCGATTCCGGCCGGATGGTTGCTGTCGGTGACCGTGCCGACGAAGTCGTTGTCGTTGGCGACGAACAACGTATGTTTCGTCACGCCGTTCACGTCGACGTCCGGACCGAACGCGATGCCTTCGAGCTTCGCCGGAATGTCGTTGCTGCCGATGCCGTGCGCATTCAACACGGCGACGATGTCGAGGAACGGCGCGCCCTTGGCGACGGCCGCCGGCGCCAGTGCGCTTTCGCCTACGAACAGGCTGACGTCCTGTGCGCCGTCGAGGTCGATGTGGAACAGCTTCTTGACCACCGCGGTCGAGTTGTCCCCGAGACCCTTGCCGTCACGCTCGTCGACGAGGAACTCGTGATTATTGATCGCGACGATGTCGCTGATCGTCGGATATTTTGGTTTGCTCGCGCTGCCGATGTTGGTCAACGGGTACGCATACTGGCTGGTGGCACCGCTGACGAGGTCGATCTTGAGGATGCGCGTGTACTTCGCGTTTGTGCCGCCGTCCTGCGCCAGCGGACTCTGCATCGCGCCGTACAACGTCGTGCCGTCCGGCGATATCGCCAGGCCTTCCATGCCCTTGTTCGACACGCGGCCGGACGTGTTGCCGCTGATCTCGTCATCGCCATTCGCGCTGAGGTGTGAAATCGCGAACATGTCGGGCACGGCGATGACCGCGGTGCGCTGGCCGGTCTTGCGATTGAAGCGATAGATATACGGACCGTACTCGTCGGAAATGAAGACGTTGGAGCCGTCGTTGCTGACGCGAATGCTCTCCGGGTCGAAGCGCGCATCGAGCGCGTAGGTCGACAGCTGCGAAGCGACGAAGTTGTCCGACCGTCCGGTGAGGTAATGCGTGTGATTCGCCGCATTGAGTGCCGGCGCTCCGTCCGGCAAGCCGGCGAGCACGCCGTCGCCATAAACCAGCGGTTGCGCCGTGCGCAGCAGCGTCGTCGCCGTCAACGTCGGCGTCAGTTCGAACGGCAAGGCAGAGCCCGGTGTGCTCGGGGCGAGGTCGATGCCAATCGTGTGGAAACGATTGATGTAGGAGGTCGTATCGCTGACCGCCGCGTTGTACGTGAGCGCGTTCGGACCGCGGTCCGGCACGGCCAGCAAGGTATTGCAGCCGGCATAGGCGATGCCCGAACCGATGCCGCCGAGCAAATTGCCGGGCGCGCCATTTTCCAGCGGCGCCGCGGTTTCGGCCGACAAGTCGGTCGTGTTTCCGATCAGCGTCCCGATCGCGATCAGGTCCACTGTGGCATGCGCCGACGGCGCGGCAAGAATGGCGGCGATTGCGAGCGGCAGAAACTTGTGTTGCTGGGTCACGGTGAATGCTCCTCGGGCTGGATTGGTCGCAGTCCGGCAATTTCGCGCACCGTTGTTGCGCTCGCGTGACCATTGGAAGACAGCCGTCTGCATTGCGCCTGCGGCCGATCGGGCGAGGAACATCTATTCGACCAGCAGCACCTCGAAGCGCGGCTCGTGGCGGATCGGGTCCCATGCCGGATCGATCTTCAGCGCCGGCACTGACACGGTCAGGCCGGCAGGCATTGCGAGCAATTCGCGGATCAGCGGAATCGCCTCGTCGGCATTGCCCAGTCGTGCGTAGGTCTTTGCCAGCTCGGCGAGATAGAACGGTCCGCCGAAGGCATCGTCCTTGACCGGAAGCAGTTCGACCGCACGACGCCCCTCGCGCATGGCGTCCTCTTTGCGTCCCACCCCGGCGTACGCGCGGCCTAGAAACGCGTGAAGCGACGGCTCGGCCGGCTGCAATTTCAAGTCGCGTTCGAGTGCCCGGATCGCTTTCTCGTAGGCTGCGAGCGCCGGAGCGTTTCGGCCCGCTGCCTCGAGCGCCTGCGCGCGAAGCAGGTCCGTCGCAAGCAGGACATGGCCGGGGTTCGTATGGATGCGTTCTGGCGTGCCAGCGAGAGCCGCGAGGGCAGCATCGAAGTCGTGCGACCACATTGCCACTTCGAAACGCACGAACGTCACCGATCCGCGCGGGCCTCCGCTGTCGGTAATGCGCGAGATGGCTTTTTGCGCCATTGCCGTGTCGCCCTTCCAGAATACGGCAATCAGGGCCGTGCCCGACACCGCATCCCAGAACTCGGGACTGATCGCAAGCGTTCTGTCCATCGCGTCCTGCGCTTCCGCGTAGCGCCTGACCAGGGCGAGCGTGTAGGCCATGCCGGATCGCGCTTGCGGATCGAGCGGATCGAGCGCGGCGGCGCGCGCGTTTTCGTCCAGCGACGCCTGCCAGTTGCCCTGGCGGCGGTAGATGAATGCGCTGGCGAGGGCGATGCTCGCGACGTTCGGCTCCAGGCGCTGCGCCTCGGCAAATTCGCGCAGTGCTTGCGCGTAGTCGCGACTGCCCCAATACACGACATAACCCTTGGCGATATGCGCTTCCGCCGACCCGGGGTTCAACGCCAGCGCGTGGTCGGCCAGCCGCAAGGCTTCGTCGATGTCGGCCTGGCCGACTTCGATGCGGTCCCAATACAGCACGGCGCGAGCGTACGCCATCTGCGCGAAAGCCTGCGCGAACTTCGCATCCTTCACGGTCGCCTGCGTGTACAGCTCCAGCGCCTTTGGCACGACGATGGCCGGATCGGCATTGCCCCCCTCCGACTGTCGCAGGTAATAGCCGGCCTGCAAGTAGAGGTTGTAGGCCTCGGCATTGCGCGTCGGCGGCGTACTCAGCGCGCGCTGTTCGGTGACCGACAATTGGGCCTTCAACGCATCGGCGACTCTCTGCGCGACGTCGCCTTCGACGTCGAAGATGTTGTCGAGCGTGCGCGTGTACGCTTCGGCCCACAGGTGCGCGTCGCTGCCCGCATCGATCAGCTGAACGCTGATCAGCACGGAGTTGCCGGCCTTCTGCACGCTGCCATCGAGGACCGTCGCAACGCCGAGTTGCTGCGCGATCATCTTCAGATCGGCGGGGCGGCTCTTGTACTTCTCGGTCGAGGTGCGCGAAATGACTTTCAGTTCGCCGATGTTGGCGAGCTTGGTCAGGATCATCTCCTGCATGCCGCTGGCGAAATAGGCATTGTCCGGATCGGCGCTCATGTTCTGGAATGGCAACACGGCTATCGACTTTGCCTGATTCGTCGCCGCAGGCGGCTTCGATGGTGGCGCTGCAGTGCGCGCGACCAGCGCCGCTTCGCGCCGCGGTGCGAGCACGAACTTGTCGAAGGCGAAATAGACCAGCGCCAGCGCCAGCGCGGCGAAGATCATCTGATCCATGCGGCGTGCCGTCTGCGACACGGCCGTTTGGACGGAACCGGCCTGCGCATCGCGCTTGAGTCCTTCGGGCGTCAATTCGAACATCCAGCTGAAGATCAGCGCGGGAACGAAGCCGATTGCGAGCAGGATCACGACACTGCGTGTCAGCCATTGCGGCGCATCGAACAGCGGCAGCAGCGTGCTCGACACCTGCACGATCAGCCACGAACCGACGAGATAGAGCCCGGCCATGCGGATGACGTTGCGGCGCCGGAGCTCGGAAAGCACGCTCATGGCGCGGGACTTTTCCCGGGCGACTCCGGCACGTTCAACTCCTTGAGCACGGACTTGAAGCGCGGATCCGCGCGCAGCGGATCGAACGCTGGCAGCCACAGGTAGCGGATGCCGTTGAAGCGTTGACCGGCCGACTCTCCGTCGAGCCAGCGCCGCAGGCTTTCGAGCGACTGCTCGTGCGCGCCGAGCAGGCTCTCCCAGAATGCGGCCGCCAGTTCGCC
>DASSGP010000104.1:0-6277 GCA_035693405.1 Rudaea sp.
CTGATTCGAATCGTGGATCGCCGCGAATCGAATCGAACGAACGGGTCCAGATCAAGCCACCGGCGGAGGCGTTGCGCCGCGCTGCGAACAGTTCCAGCTGGTCGAGGGCGTGTTCGCGATCTCCGAGAAATGCGAGGAACGCCGAGTAGACGATTGGATCGATGCGAAGATCGGCATTGGCGGGCGCGCTGTCCAGGCTGACCAGCGCCGCGGCGCGCGCTGCACGATCGGCGATTCCGCGCACGAGCAGGACTTTCGCATCGGCATCGACGCCGAGATGCCGGGCCACCGCGCGCAGTTGCGCCTCGGCATCGTTGTAGCGCTGCAGACCGATGTAGAGCAATGCTGCAGTCATGCAAACCGGATAGAAATCCGGGTGGGCCGAGAGAACCGGTTCGATTTCAGCCACGGCGTCGGCATCACGATGCAAGGCCATCAGGATCGTCGCGCGCACGACACCGATGATTGCGGACAGCGGGTCGAGCTGCTGCGCACGATCGATCTGCCGCAGCGCCGCCTCTTGCTGTCCGATCAGAAACAGGAATTGCGCATACTGGTTGAGTCCTTCGACATCTCCGGGCGCCAGCGCCAGGGCGCGTCGAAACGTCGCGTCGGTGCGCAGCCAATCCATGCGATGCGCATAGACATTCGCCATTGCGACGAGCGCCGGCACCGTGTCGGGATCGATGCCGAGCGCGTGCTGCGCGGCGGTTTCGGCGCGCGCCATGCCGGCTTCGAGGTCTCCGTTCGTGTAGGACGGCAACAGCTGCTCGGCCTCGCCGAGGGCCCCCCAGGCCTGCGCGTAATTGGGATCCAGTTCAACCGCCTTCCCGAACGCAGCGATTGCGTCGCGCAAGCCGGGCCCGCGTGCTGCAAGCAGGGGTAGTCCGCGCAAGTACAGTTCGTGTGCCTGCGCGTCGCTGGTGTTTCCCGTCCCGGGCGCGCGAGCACCGGCCAATTGCAGCTGCAGCTTGTCCGCGATCGCCTTGGAAATCTCGTCCTCGACCGCGAAGATGTTGGTCAGCTTGCGGTCATACCTTTCCGACCACAGGTGAAAGCCGCTGTGCGAATCGATCAACTGCGCGGTGATGCGCACGTCGTCGCCGGAACGCTGCACGCTGCCTTCGAGCACAGTGGCGACGCCAAGCACCTCCCCGACCTTGCGCAGATCCGGATCCTTGCCCTTGAACGCGAACGCCGACGTGCGCGCGGCGACTTTCAGGTCGGCGATCTGCGCCAGCGCGTTGAGTATCTCCTCGGTGATGCCGTCGCTGAAGAATTCGTTCTTCGGATCGCCGCTCATGTTGACGAACGGCAGCACGGCGACGGATTTGGGGCTTATCTCCGCGGCGACCGGCGCTGGCGGTTCGGCTTTCGTCGTCTTTGCCTGCGTTGCCGCCGCGACCGCGGCCGCTTCGTGGCGCGGCGCCAGCACGAACTTGTAGAAGCCGAAGTAACCAAGTGCAATAGCCAGCACGACGATGATCATTCGATCCATGCGCCGCGCGGTCTGCGGCGCGATTGATTCCTCGGGTTTCACCTCGGCATCGCGCTTGATGCCTTCGGGTGTCAGCTCGAACACCCAGGCAAACACCAGCGCCGGCACGAAGCCGACCGCAAGCAGGCCGACCAGCGTCTTCATCGCCCACGGCGGCGCCTCGAACACCGGCAGCAGCGTGCCGGCGACCTGCACGACCAGCCACGCGCCGACGAGGTACAACCCCGCCATGCGGATGACGTTGCGGCGCTTGAGCTCGGCGAGCAAGTAGAGTCTTCCGGTCATCGCAAGTCGCTCATGGCAACGCCTTCGCCGTGGTCGTGGCAGGCAATCCCATTTTTTTGCAGAACGCGGCGAATCGTGGGTCGCCCTGATAACGCAACAGGAAGCGATCGACGAGCAGGAACTGCAGACCGGGATCGCGGTTGGCGAAAGCGTGGTCGAGCCATGCAAACGCCTGGTCCGGGTCGCCGCGCAACGCCTGGACCTGGGCGATCTGGAATGCCATGCCATCGGCATCCTTGTCGATCACCTGTCTCAATGCCGCATCCGCCGCCGCGCGGTCGTTGCCGATCTGCTGCGCCATCGCCAGCGCGTAGTCCTGCCAGTTTCCCGGCAGCGTCCGCTCCGCCTCTGCCAGTGCCGCTTGCGCATCGCCGCGCTGGACTTCGATGACGGCGAGCGTTGCATCGAAAATGCCCGCTACGGGTTGCAATGCGATCGCCTTGCGGATCGATTGTTCGGCTTCGTCGAGATGGTCCTGGGACGCCAAGTATCTGGCAAGCAGCAGGAAGCCGCCCGGACGCAACGGGTCAGTTATCAGCGACCGCTGAACGAGCGGGATCGCCTGCTCGGGATGCCCAAGCGTGCCGAACAGCACACCGAGGTTTTCCAATGCATCGCTGTTGTTCGGCTCGAATTGAAGAGCACGGCGGAACTCGGCCTCTGCCCCGCTCCAGTCGAAATCGAGGGTGAGCACTTCACCACGAACCATACGCGCGGCCGCGAGGTTCGGCTCCAGCTTCAGCGCGGTGTCGAGATCCGAACGCGCCTGTGTATTGAGCCGCTCCGCCTCCGCGCCACCGAGATATTGGGCGGCCAGCCAGGCTCGCGCGTGCGACGATCCGACCCACGCCAGAGCGTAGCGCGGATCGATCTGCGTAGCGGTCGCGTAATGTTCGAGCGCCTTGCGCCAGTCGGCTTCGCTGCTGCGGGCGAAGTAGAACTTGCCTTGCAGGTAGGCGGAGTAGGCATCGAGATTGCCGCTCGGCGGCCGGTCGGTTTGCGTCGCAGCGGTGTCGTTTGCCAGCAACTTGGTTTTCAGCGCGGCGGCAACGGACTGCGTGATGTCGTCCTGCAGCGCGAACAGATCCTTGTACGGCCGATCGTAGCGCTGCGTCCACATCGTACTGCCGTCGGCAGCGCGTATGAGTTCGGCACTGATGCGCACCGCGTCGCCGGCGCGCTGCACGCTGCCCTCGAGCAGCGTCGCAACGCCGAGCTTCTGACCGATCGACTTGCTGTCGTCCTTCGCATCACGGAACTGGAACGAGGAATTGCGGCCGATGACCTTCAGCCCGGAGAACTGCGAGAGCGCGACGATGAAATTCTCTGACAGGCCGTCCGAAAAAAACTGTTGGTCCTTGTCGCCGCTCTCGTTGGTCAGCGGCAGCACGGCGATCGAGTTGTCGCTGATTGCCGGCGCATCCTTGCGCAACACGAACCGGTCGGTCAGCAGCAAGACGATGGCCACGCCCATCACGACGAAAATCAGGCGGTCGAGTTTCCTGCCGGTCTGGCGGGTGATCGAAGCTTCCGGCGCAACCTCGCTCTCACGCTGGATGCCCTGCGGCGTCCACTCGTAGAACCACGCGAACAGCAAGGCGAACGGAAAGCCGATCACGGCCGCTACCACGATCCAGCGCACGACCCATTCGGCAATGTGGAAAAATGGAAAGACCTGCGTGGCTACCTGTACGAGCAGCCAGGCGCTCGCCGCATACAGCACGGCAGCGCGGTAGACGTTGCGGCGTCGCAGTTCGGCGAGCAGGGACATCAGTGCGCCGCCTTGCACGGCGTTGCGAGATTCGGCTCTTCGACCTTCAGCTCGCGCAGGATATCGAGGAATTTCGGCTCGCAGTGCAGCACGGCGAAGTGCGGTTCGAACGCGAATACTCGCGCGTTGTACGGCAACTCGCGCTCGATGCGCGCAAAGCGCTCGATCGCCAGGTCATTGCGACCGATCGCGATGAACCAGTAGAGGGCATCGTAGCCGTTGAGCGGCGACAGACTGGCCGGATTGCCCTGTCCGTCGGGCAGTTCGAGCAGCTGGTTCGCGATCGCGTTTACATCGCCCTTGCCGTCCAGCGCGTCCATCATGGCGTGGAAGAACGCCAGCGCCTGCGGTCCGCGATCGGCCACCAGTTTCTCCATCACCGCGCGAACGCGTGCGTAGTCCTTGCGCGACATCGCAACGTCGTATTGCAGCAGTGGGCACCACTCCGCTTCGACCGCCACGATCGAATCGCAGACCGCCAGCGCCTCTTCGTCGTGGCCGGCACCGACCAGCATTGCAGCCAGTACCGAGTTGACGATCGACGATTTCGGATCCAGCGCCACAGCCTTGCGGATCAGGACCAAGCCCCCGTCGAGATCGCCTTCCCAACTCAACGTCTCGCCGGACCACTGGTGGCCGTTTGCGTAGGATGGTGAGAGCGCAATCGAGCGCTGGAACATCGCGCGCGCGGTCGCGAAACGGAACTCGGTGGCGGCGAGATAGCCGAGCGCGGCGTACGGCTCCGGCAGGTCGCGGTCGAGCGCCAGCGCATGTTCGGCCGCATCGCGACCTGCCGGCCGGGTCTCGGCCAGCGGCCTGCTGCTCCATTCCGGCAGGATTGCGTAGGTCAGCGCGAGACCGGCCCACGCCTTCGCATAGTTCGGATCGCGCTTGATCGCTGCCTGGAACAGCGCCTCGGCCTGAAGGAGGTTCTGCTCGCCGCGCGCAGTCCATAGGCCGATCGCCTTGAGGTAGAGCTGGTAGGCAACGAGATCACTTGTTTCGGCGACCGAGGTGGCGCCGGTGTGTGCCGCATCGAGCTTGAGCTTCAACTCGTTAGCGATCGCGCCGGCGATTTCGTCCTGGATCGCGAAGATGTCCTTCAGATCGCGGTCGTAGGTCTGCGACCAGACGTGGTAGCCATTGCTGGCATCAATCAGCTGCGCGGTCACGCGCACGCGGTCGCCCTGCTTGCGCACGCTGCCTTCGAGCACCATGCGCACGTTGAGCTCGCGCCCGATCAGCGGGACTTCCTTCTCCTGTGCGCGGAACGAGAACGACGAAGTGCGCGCGGCCACGCGCAGGTCGGCCACGCGCGCGAGCACGTTGAGGATCTCTTCGCTGATGCCGTCGGAGAAGTATTCGTTGCTCTTGTCCTCGGACATGTTGACGAACGGCAGGACAGCGATCGAGCGCGCGTCGGCAGCGCCGCTGACTGGCGCCGGCCGCGTCTTCCAGTACCAGCCCACGGCGAGCGCAGCGAGAATCGCGGCAACCGCGATCATGCGCTTCGTGCCCACGGGAGCCTTGTCGAGCTTGATGCCTTCGGGCGTGACGTCCAAAGTCCACGCGAGCACCAGTGCGATCGGAAAGCCGAGCAGGATGATGAAGGTGACCAGGCGCGGCGCCCACTCCGGCAGGTTGAGCTGCGGAGCAATCGTCGAGGCGACCTGGATCAGCAGCCAGCCGACGACGAGATAGGCCGCTGCGACCTTGAATACGTTGCGCCGTTTCAGTTCGTCGATCAGGCTCATGCGCTACCCGCAGGCGTGGGCTCGCGGCACGACGCGATGGCAGGCATTCGCCGGTCGCTACTTCTGCCAGCCGAAAGGAAGCAAAACGCCGGCACAACGAGGAGCATGCGCAGTGCCCAACCCGGTATTTCGAACAGCGGCAATACCGTCGTGGCAACCTGCATGAGCAGCCACGCTCCGACAACGTGCAGTCCGGCAACCCGGAAGACGTTTCGGCGTTTTGGTTCCACGACCGATTCCATCGAAGAACGACTCCCCCTGAGTACGCCACGATTTAGCGCGATCATCGCAGATTCAAGGGCATAGCGGCACTACTTCAGCGCCAATATGGCCTCGGCCGGCCAAATTTGCGTCAGATTCGACGCGCTACCGAAGCCGGAAGCCCGCGCCGCTGCGGAATCTGCCTCCGGGTGCCTCGTGAGGCGCCATGCAAGGCGGCCATGACCAAGCGGGCGAATCAGGTTGGGATTGCCCAGGCCCTGGGGTATCAGGATAAACAGCATGCCATCGGCGTGGAGCGAGCCGGGACGGGCGCGTTCGCTTCGCTACTGAGCTCCCCTGGTTCGCCATCGTAACGCCGTTTGTGCCACTCGATCATGCTCCTTTGAGAGCGCGCGCCTGACGCGCGGAGCGGCATACCCTGCGGACCGTGTTGCCGTTGCGCCGCGACTTGAATTTGCACTGCTCGTGCGACCAGACTTGGGATGCGCTGGCTCTTTCCGCTTTTTCAGTTTATGGGCGGTTTGGCGCGCAGCGGATACACCACTTTGGGGATTCTTCGCTTTCATGATTGATCGTCCGTCACCCGCCGCGCATCCGCTTGAACAAACGCTGCCGCGCGACGCCTACTTCTCCCCGGAAGTCTTCGAGGCCGAGCGCGAGCGCATCTTCGCGCGCGAGTGGGCGCTGGTCGGACGCGAGGAATCGGTTCCCGCGACCGGCGACTATCTCGATGTCGACGTTCTCGGC
>DASSGP010000105.1:0-13176 GCA_035693405.1 Rudaea sp.
CGAAAACGTATTGCAGCACGTCGCTGAGCTGCACGACCATCAGCATGTAGATCATCAGCAGCAGGTTCTGGCCGGTAAAGCCCGGAATTTTCAGCAGCAGCAGCGCCGGCGCGTAGCTGATGCAGTAGACCGTGATCATCAGGCCCCACTGCACCTTCGTCACGCGCTCGAGAAACTGCTCGGTGTCGCCCGACAACGCAGTCAGCACGGGCAGCAGGAGGAAGCCGTACACCGGCAGGAAGATTGCGAACAGGTTGTACCAGTCATCGCCGATCAGCCAGTACTGCACCGGTAGCAGCACGTAGAAGCAGACGACCAGCGGCAGGTGATCGCCGGGGCGCGTCGGCGTCAGCGTGATGAATTCGCGCAATGCGAACACCGAGGCGATCGCGAACAGCACGATCGTCGCGTTGCGGCCGAGCAGGAAGTTGACCGCGATGATCGCGACCATGACCCACCAGGCGCGCACGCGCGCGTTGAGATTGGCGATCGTCTCGCTGCCGCCGCTGCGCTGCGCGCGCCGGTGCAGCAGCCAACCGAGCAGCGAGGCGGTCGCGAGCAGCACGAGGATGCCGCCGAACAGCCAGTAGAATTTCTGCTGCATGCTCATTTCTGCCTCATCGTCCAATCGGCGCGTGCGTTTGAGCCCCTCTCCCTCCGGGAGAGGGGTTGGGGTGAGGGTCGGGGATCGTGCGACTTTGGGCGTGGCTGAGCAGTAGTGGTGGAACTGTGTGCAGGCTGCGCCAGGCGCAGTCGCGAACTCGCACCATCATCCGGCCCTTCGGGCCACCTTCTCCCCGAGGGAGAAGGATTGCACCCCATGCCGTTCATGCGAGGTCCACCACGGCCTGCCTTGCGCGATCGAGGAACACGTCCTTCGATTCATCCGGTCGCCGTTCGAGCGGTGCGCCAAAGCGCACCGAACAGGTAAGCGGCACCGGCAGCAGCGTGCCCTTGGGCATGCTGCGGTAAAGATTGTCGAGATAGACCGGAATCAGTTCGGCCTCGGGGACCTTGGCCGCAAGGTGGAATATTCCACTTTTGAACGGACTCGGCAGCGCCTGCGCGCGGCGCGTGCCTTCGGGAAAGATGATCAGCGACTCGCCGCGTTGCAGCGCCTCGACCAGCGGCGCCAGCGGATCGCGCTCGCGCCTGTCGGCGTTGCGCTCGATGAACAGTGCGTTGAAACCGCGCGTGGCGATGTACGACTTCAGGCCCGGGCCGCTCCAGTAGTCGCTGGCCGCAACCGGGCGTGTCTTCGCGCGCAGGTCGCCGGGCAGCGCGCACCACAGGGCGAGCGTATCCATGTGGCTGGTATGGTTGGCATAGTAGATGCGCAGTGCGGGCGAAGGCCTGCTGCCGATCCAGCGCGGCTGGGCGCCGACGAGAACGCGCATCAAGAGCGTCAGTGTTTGCGACAGCATGGGCGCTACTGTCTCTCTTCCGCGCGCAACCGGGACGCGATCGCGCGCGTGCGCGTGGCACAGGTGACGAGCGAACCGACGGCGATCAGTACGGCAGCAATCAGTAGCGTGTAACGCTCGTCGTGCCAATAGGTTTCGATCGCGCCGATCACGCAGGCCGCAGTCAGCAACGCCATGCGCTGCTGTTTCGCGAATGGTCCGCGGAAGTCTTGCGCGAAACCCAGCGAGCCGCCGAACACGCGCACGTAGGCCGTCAACGCCGCGAGCAGCGCGCCGAGCCAGCCAAGCCACGGATAACCGCACGCATAGCCGGCCGCAACGATCAGCAGGGAGTCGGCGATGCGATCCGGGAATTCGTTATATATCTTGCCGACCGCCGACGCCTTGCCGCCTTCCATCGCGACCATGCCGTCAAGGAGGTTGCAGACCAGGCGCAACTGTATGCACAGCGCGGCAAGAACCAAGCCTGCAGCAGTCGGCCATTCGGCCAGCAACGCTGCGCCGATCGAGGCAAACACGACGCTGGCGACGGAAATCTGGTTCGGTGTGACCGCCGAGCGCGCGAGCGCTGCGGCAAAGCGCTGCGCCCAGCTACTGCCGCGCGCGGCTATTGGTCGTCGGTTCGATTCGGTTCCCGTCATTGCACTCCCCGTTTGCGCAATGTAACGATCAATCGATCCCAAGCCGGACATTGGCAGCGGCTGAAGTCGAAGGTCGCAATGCCCAAAACCTCGTCGCCATGCGCAGACTCGCACCTGGCGCTGCTCCGTGACCGATGCCAAAGCCTAGCCGAATCTCGCACCCGAATCTCGCTGCCCATCCCGTCGCGACAGGAAATGGTCAGCTATCGAGCGCCTGCCAGCGCGCATAGGCCGCATCGAGTTCGGCCTGCAGCGCAGTCATGGCGGCGCCGGCGGCAGCGATCGCCGCGGCATCCTGTCTGTAAAACGCCGGATCGTGCATTGCTTGCGTGCGCGCGGCGATGTCGGCTTCGAGCGCTTCGATGCGCGCCGGCAAACGCTCGAGCTCGCGCGCATCCTTGAAGCTGAGCTTGCGCTTCGACGAAACCGCCGTGCGCGACAGGCCCTGCCCTTCAAGGGGAGGGTTGGGTGGGGATGGTGTTGCCTGCGCATCGGCAGCACGGTCGCTTGGTTGGCCCGCACGTTTCTGTTCGCTGTCGATCACCGGTCGCTGCCGCAACCAGTCGCTGTATCCGCCCACGTAGTCACCGACCCGGCCGTCGCCTTCGAGCACCAGCGTACTGGTCACCACGTTGTCGATGAACTCGCGGTCGTGCGAGACCAGCAGCAACGTGCCGCGATAGGTCGCGAGCAGTTCTTCGAGCAATTCGAGCGTCTCGATGTCGAGGTCATTGGTCGGTTCGTCCATGACCAGCAGGTTCGACGGTTGCGCGAACAGCTTGGCCAGCAGCAGACGGTTGCGCTCGCCGCCGGACAGGCGCGTGATCGGCGCGCGCGCGCGCTCCGGCGAGAACAGGAAATCCTGCAGATAGCCGAGCACGTGCTTGCGGCTGCCGTCGAGTTCGATGTATTCGCGGCCTTCGGCGAGATTGTCGAGCGCGTTGAGATCGTCGCGCAGGGCGGCGCGGTGCTGGTCGAAGTAGGCTACCTGCAGGCTCGTGCCGCGCTCGATGTGTCCGCGCGTCGGCGCGAGCTCGCCGAGCAGCAGTTTCAGAAGTGTACTTTTTCCTGACCCGTTCGGTCCGATGATGCCGATACGGTCGCCACGCATGATCGTCGTCGAAAAATCCCGCAGCACGACCTGGTCGCCAAACGCGAAGTCGACATCCTTGGCGTCGATGACCTTCTTGCCCGACGCCTGCGCCGTCACCAGCGCCATGCGTGCATTGCCGCCGAGTTCGCGCCGTTGTGCGCGCTCGCGGCGCAGCGCCTGCAGTTCGCGCACCCGGCCTTCGTTGCGCGTGCGCCGCGCCTTGATGCCCTGGCGGATCCACACTTCTTCCTGCGCCAGCTTCTTGTCGAACAGCGCGTTCGCCTGTGCTTCGGCATGCAGGCGTTCCTCGCGCCGGCGCAGGTAGTTCGCGTAGTCGCCGGGCCAGGAAGTGACCTGGCCGCGGTCGATCTCGACGATGCGCGTTGCCAGCGCGCGCAGGAAACTGCGGTCATGGGTGACGAACACGATGCTGCTGTTGACGTTGCGCAGGAACTCCTCGAGCCAGGCGATCGCTTCGATATCCAGGTGATTGGTCGGCTCGTCGAGCAGCAGCACGTCGGGCGCGCTGACCAGTGCCTGCGCCAGCAGCACGCGGCGCTTCATGCCGCCGGACAGCGCGGCGAAGTCGGCGTCCTCGGCCAGATCCAGGCGCGTGAGGACCTGTTGCACGCGCCGGTCGAGATCCCAGCCATGCTGCGCCTCGATCTTCGTCTGTACGGCGCCGAGCCCTTCCATATCGCCGTGATGGATCAGGTGATGGTACTGGGCCAGCAGCGCGCCGAGATCGCCGAGGCCGGCCGCGACGACATCGAAGACGTCGCCGGCGGTGTCCTGCGGCACTTCCTGCGCGAGCCGCGCAACGCGTACGCCACCCTGCACGCGGACCTCGCCATCGTCGGGCACGATCTCGCCGCCGAGCAGACGCAGCAGCGTCGACTTGCCTTCGCCGTTGCGGCCAACGACGCAGACGCGTTCGTTCGGTTCGATCGTCAGATCGACGTTTTCGAGCAGCAGGGGACCGCCGACGCTGTAGTCGAGGGCCTGGAGTTGGATCAGGGGCATCCGCGCATTGTATATGCGCGGCCGACTTCAACCGTCAGTGAATCAATTCGCCGATACGCTGCGGATTGCCGCCGCCACGCGCGCGCGGTTCAATTCGCGCGTCGCGCGCAGCTTTTCCAGCACGCTCAGCGTCTCGGCCGGAGGTGCAGCCGCCGTCGCCGTCGCTTCTTCGACAGGTGCTGCCGCCTCTTCCACGCGCTCCTCAATGGCGGCCGTCACCGGTTCGGCAGCCGTGATCGCCAGCGGTTCGGGCTCCGGTTCGATCACGGGTTCCGCTGCGACGACCGCCTCGGCTTCGGCTTTCACCTCGACAAAGTCGCGCACCAAACCGAACACGTTGCAGGCGCCGAGGAAGCGACGAACGCTGTCTTCGTCGATCTCGTTCATCCCGGCCAGTTCCTTCACCGAGGTCGGATGCTGCATCAGCCACGCGGCCATGCGCACGTGTTGCAGCGTATGCGGCAATTGACCGAACGGCGGCAAGCTGCTGAGCCGCACCTGCCCCGCAGGATTCGGCAAGCGGTCAGTAATTTCGGCGAGCGGCGCGTACAGCAGCGCCAGCCAGCGCAACGTGTCCAGCTCGACACGCAATTCGTCGTCGAGCGGACCGCCGACGTACTTGCCGACGTTCGCCACTTCGAGCGAAACCGCAAATCCGTAGATGTAGCTGTCCATCTCGGCAGTGCGCATCGCATGGCGATTGCCGCTGCCGAGCACGAGATCCGGCCAGTGCGGCGACTGCAACGCCTGGGCGGTCGGATAGCGCGGGCCATCGAGGACATCGAGCAGGCGCAGCGGACCGGCCGGGGCCGCCGGTTCGACGCGTGGCGCAGGTGTCGCGGGCGTTGCCGCTTGCGCGGGCGTCACTGGCGCAGTGCCCCACGGCATGTCGGCCAGCGCGGCAAGCAGGCTCGCGCTGCGCAGCGGCTTGGCCAGCCAGCGCACCGGTTCGCCAGGAGTCATTGCGGAGACGACGATCGCTGCGTCGCGACGCTCGGCCTCGCCGAGCGACTGCCAAAATTCGGCACCCGCCTGACCATCGACGTCGATGAAGTGCACGGCCGGCTGCCCGGCGCCGCCGTCCCAGCGCACGCCAGTACGCGCCTGGGTGGCCTGCAGCAGCGAGCGCAAGAGCGTGCGGTCGCGCTCCGACAGGCCGATCATCTCGGCGCGGTAGGAAGGTATTGCAGCCATCGAGCGACCCCTGCTGAGCATTAGGACCGCGGACTAGTAGCAATAAACATGCCTTCAGGGCGCTCGGTGCAGCGCCGGGCCTGTGCGGTGGCGAATGCTCAATCAGTGCGGCACGCACCCGCCGATCTTGACCAGATGCAACGACCCACTGAGTCCAGCGAATGCATGGGCCACCGCGGTTGGGTCGAACCGATAGTCGAGTTGTGCGTTGTCGCAGGCCTGCATCGTCAGCGTCGCTTGACCGACCGCAGAATAGTTCGACGTCGGTGTCGAGTCGAAGGCGCCGCCGATGATGCGGTATATCGGCAGCGTGACCTTGCCGCCCACAGCCGTCGACAGATCGCCCTGCAGCGTAAACCAGTGCTGGTTCATGGGATCGTCGGATTGACCGGCGGGATCGAACGTGAACCAGGCGGCGAACACGAGACCGGCCGTCCCGTTGCCGGCAGGAATGATCGTCAGCTGCATGCCTTGGCCGCTCGTTGCCGGATCGAACCACGAGCCACTGTGGTGTGAATCGAAGCCGCCGGCCGGCGGACTGGCATTCTGCGCCGGCGCCGTGCCGCCATCGGCAAGCGAGCAGGGATCGGTGCTCGGGGTGAGCCGGGTCAGCGTGATCAGCCCGCCGGCGCCGTCGTTGGTGTCGGCGTCGAACTGGTACCAGAGCGTGCCGCTGCTGCAGTCGCTGAAGCTCAGATGCGCCGTGCCGACGCGGCGGCCCGATACCGCGCCGCTGTTGAACAGGCCCGGATCGGGCATCGCTATCGCCAGCTCCGCATAGGTCGTACCCGGCGTGATACCGCCGCCCTGGAGCGTGTACCAGGCCAGGCCGGCCGGATCGTTGATGCCGCTTTGTGTAAATGTGAACCACGGCATGAACACCGTGCTCGCGCCGGCGATGTAGTCGAACGTGAAACCCTGGCCGCCGGCGTAGGTCGGGAACCAGGCGCCATCGAGGCCGGCCTGGCCAACGCCGACCGGCGCCGGCGTGGCAAACGGATGTGTGTCCGTGTAGATGCGCGGCCGCGCCGCGCCGACGCCGGTGATCGGGCTCGAGGCCAGATGCAGCGCGCCATCGCCGCCGAGCGCCGCGCTCGCGGACACGCACGGACTGTCGGCGCACGCTTCCAGGCGATCGCGCCGGATCGCGCCGGTCGCCGTATCGAACGTCGTCAGGCGCACCTTGTTGCCGGCGTCGTTCAGCAACAGCAGTTGCGGCCCGGCTGGATTGTTCAGCAGCGTGGCGAACGAGCTGATTTCGAGGGTCGGAGCAGCGGGGTGCAGCGGTGCGAACGGCACGTTCCAGATTGCAACGCCGCTGTCCAGATCCAGAGCTGCGGCTGATGGCGACGCATCGATCGCGGCAACGTAGACTGTCCGCCCACTCTGCGCGATCGAAGTGGCGACGGGGCGAAGGAAATAGTCGCTATTGTTCGCACGGAGGAACGTCTTCCACAACTTCGTGCCTTGCGCGTTCACGCGCAACGCGTGCAGGCCCGTGCCGGCGGCCGAGCGGCCGATGTAGGCGACGACGGCTGTGCCATCGTCGCCTGCCGACAGCAAGAACGGTGCGGGAACAACGACGGTGTCGATGCTCGGCGTCGCGTACGCCGTCGAACCGTCGCTGTCGATGGCGACCAGATTCAGCCTGGTGACGCTGGTGGAAACGACGGCACGGCCCGCGGCATTGATATCGACGGCGCCGATGTTGGCGAGCGCGGGCAGCGCGATATCGTGCATGACTGCGCCACTCGCATCGATCAGCAGATGACCGCCGGCGCGAAGCGCGACGACACGGCCATCTGCGAGCAGTCGCAGGGCGCTGATCGGCGCCCCGGTTCCGGACCATGCCCAGATCGGCGCTCCGTCAGTCGCGGCGAAGCAGCGGATGGCGATGCCGATGTCGCCCAGTGAAGAGCCGGTCGTCACCGATCCGCCGACACATGCGCGCTCGCCGTTTGCGGCGATCCGCGCGGACTGCCAGAAGTATTCGCCGGGTTGTTGCCAAAGTCGCGTCCCGTCGGCACCAAAGCGCGCGAACGCGTGGTGGTTCGCGCCATCGTCGCTCGCCAGGACGTAGCTGCCGCCGTCGTCGAGCGCGAGCTGTGCATCGATGGTCGGCGTTATCGCCACGATAGCCGCAGTCGCCGGTGGCGCCAGCGCGGCGCCGCTCGCCGAGATGCGCGTGTAGTTGCCCGCGGCGGCAAGCAGCGTCGAGCCGTCGGCGAGCGTGCCGGGAGCTGCCTGTGCGTAATCGTACCCGCTCGTTCCGAGTGGAAACGTATAAACCGGCGTGCCGTCCGGCCGAAAGCGGAACAGGGACGTGTGTCCGTCGCAGGAGCTCGCCGCCGCGTACAGGTAGAGCACGTCGCCGTTCGCGGCGGTGCGCACCGGTGCGGCAAACGGACCGAGGCAATTGGCGCCGGTCTGGGTCACGAATGGCGCAGGCCAGGCGGGCGTTCCATCGGCGCCGATCGCGAACAGTTGGGCGCTCGAGTTGGTGTCTCCGCCGACGACCGAGACATAGATCTTTCCATCCGGCGATGCGGCAGCGTCCGCGATGTAGTGGTTGGCCGTTGTGGGGATGGACGCCGTCCAGCGCAGCACACCCGCCGGCGTGTAGTTGTGCGTCATCAGCATCGAGCTGCCGAGTCCAATCACGTCGAGATTGCCGCCGGCGTCGATCAACAGGCGCGAATTGAACTGCAGCCCGGTCATATCGACGTGCCACTGCAGGGTCGCATCGGCTCCGTAGTGCGAGAGATAAGCCGTGCCAATCGCGTAGACGCCACCGGCGCCGTCCAGCTGAGTCGCGAACGAACGGGAGACCAATTCGATCTGAGCCGCCGCGGAACCATCCGGCGCAAGCCGTGTGAGCTGCGTGCTGTCGCCGAGCGTGATCCAGATCGAGCCTTGGCGATCGACCTCCGGCGTCGCGCAGTACGTGAGCACGAGACCGCCGCCGGCATAGCCGTTCGTCACGGTCGTCCAGCGCAATACGCCCTGCGCGTCATAGCGCTGCAGGTAACACGCCCACCCGTAGAAGTACGGGATGCTTCCGACAAGTGTCGCCAGGACGCCGCCATCGGGCATCGCGACCAGACTCCATGCGGACGGCGACGAGCCGTACGTTCCGAGAGCTGGGTCGCTGACCGGCGTCACGGCGACCACATGGTCCGCATCGGCATAGTGGACCAGCGCCGATTGCACAGCGCCAAACGAATCGGATGGCGCGGTGATCCGGCCGTATGCCCAGAAGCCGTTCGCGTCGGCTTCGCTGGTCAGGGCCGGGAGAAAATCGCTCGTACCGACATCGACCGCTGCGGTCGCTACCGTATCCCACGCGAAAGCTGCTGCGGCGTGGACAAGCAGCAGTCCCGCTGCCGTCCAGCGTAGCCCGGCGCCAACTCCAAAGTGCATCATCGTGCCTCCTTGCGGATGGATCGCGGCTAGCTTAGCGCGTCCGCGCGGCCCCTTCGGTGACGCGCGCATCGGGGCAACTTCGCCTACGCCCGCAGCCGCCGATCACGGTCGGTTGCGAACTTCCGACGCTTCGACCTTGGCGGGTCACCGGCGCCGCAGGTACGGCAGCGTCGCAAGCGCCAGCAAGCCCATCAATCCGAGCATCCAGCGCACATCGATCGGCAGAGGCGTCAGCGGCCGCGCCGTAACGGGCGGTGCAATCGCGGCACTCGCGGTGTTGTTTACGGTACTCGGATCGAACTGGTCGGCGTGCGTTATCGTTGCGGTATTGGTCAGCGCAACGCTCTGCGTCACGGTTGCGGCAAGCGACAAACTCGCAGAACTCGAGGTCGCGATCGTGCCTGCCGTCCAAACACCGGTCGCAGAGGCATAAGTGCCCTGCGACGGCGTGGCGGAGACAAAAGCAAGGCCGGCGGGCAAAAGGTCGGTCACGATGACATTCGTGGCGCTGTCCGGGCCGATGTTGCTCAGGGTCACGGTGAAGGTCACCGTGTTGCCGACGCCGGGTGCCGGATTGTCAACCGTCTTGGCAATAGCGAGATCGGCTTGCAGCGGCGTGACGGTGGCGCTCGCGGAATTGTTCGCGAGGTTCGGGTCGGACTGGTCCCCGTGCGTGATCGCCGCGGTATTGGTCTGCGCGGTCGGCGACACCACGGTTGCGTTGAGCGCCACGGTGGCGGAACCCGAGTTTGCGATCGAGCCGATCGTCCACACACCGGTCGCAGAGGCGTAGGTACCTTGCGAAGGTGTAGCCGAGACGAACGTAAGACCCGCGGGCAGGAGGTCGGCCAGCGTGACATTCGTGGCGGCAGTCGGACCGTTGTTGGTAACGGTCACTGTGAAAGTAACCGTGTCGCCGACG
This sequence comes from Rudaea sp., assembly GCA_035693405.1. Taxonomy (GTDB): domain Bacteria; phylum Pseudomonadota; class Gammaproteobacteria; order Xanthomonadales; family Rhodanobacteraceae; genus Rudaea. The sequence continues at coordinate 9,721 of DASSGP010000105.1, forward strand.
TTCGGCGCCGGGTTGTTGACCGACTTGGTGACGGCGAGGTCGGACGGCTGAGAAGCAGCTGTAACGGTGACGCTCGCCGAATTATTCGCAGTGTCAGGATCGAATTGATCCGAGTGCGTGATCGTTGCGGTATTGGTCTGAGACGCGGAGCTGACAACTTGTGCCTGGATCGTCAGGGTCTGCGGCACCGCCGTGGTGATCGTACCTATCGTCCACACACCCGTCGCAGAGGCATAGGTGCCTTGCGACGGCGTGGCGGAGACAAAAGTAAGGCCGGCGGGCAAAACGTCGCTCACGGTGACATTCGTGGCGCTGTCCGGGCCGTTGTCGGTCACGGTCACGGTGAACGTGATGGTGTCGCCAACGTTGGGTGTCGCGTTGCTGACAGTCTTGCTGACGGCAAGATCGGCTTGCTGCGGCGTCTCCGTGGCACTCGCGGAATTGTTCGTGGTAACCGGATCGAACTGGTCAGCGTGCGTGATCGTCGCGGTGTTGGTCTGGGCCGCCGCGCTCACAACTCGCGCCTGCACCGTCAAGGTTTGCGGGACGCTCGTGGTGATCGTGCCGATCGTCCACACACCGGTCAAGGAGTCGTAGCTGCCTTGCGACGGGTTGGCTGAAACGAAAGTGAGCCCAGCGGGCAAGAGGTCCGTCACAGCGACATTCGTCGCGGCGTCCGGCCCGCTGTTGCTCATGGTCAGCGTGAACGTGATGATGTCGCCGACGTTGGGCGTCGCGTTGCTGACGGTCTTGGCGATGGCGAGATCGGCTTGTTGCGGCGTGACGGTGATGTTCGCGGAATTGTTTCCGGTATTCGGATCGAACTCGGCCGCAGCCGTGATCGTCGCGGTGTTGGTCTGGGCCGCCGCGCTCACAACTCGCGCCTGCACGGTCAAGGTTTGCGCGACGCTCGTCGTGATCGTGCCGATCGTCCATACGCCGGTTCCAGAGTCGTAGCTGCCCTGCGACGGATTGACCGAGACGAAAGTCAGACCGGCGGGCAACAGGTCGGTCAGCACGACATTCGTGGCGCTGTCCGGGCCGATGCTGTTGTTCACTGTCACCGTGAACGTGACTACGTCACCGACGTTGGGCGTCGCGTTGCCGACCGATTTGGCGACGGCGAGATCGGCCGACGGATTTTGCGCCATCGCTGACGACGTGATCAGCGCAAGCAACAGTGCCAGGAAAAAGCCAAGTGCAGAGTGGCCATTCGAAACGGCCGTGCGCGGGCTTGCGCGTCTGGAGGTCGGTGTCACGTAGCCACCTCGCCGAAGTACGTAACCCCCTGTGTCAGTATAGTCAAAATCCGCGGCGAACAGGGAACCCGTCAGCCGAAAAATGCTCCTGCACTTTCGGCATACGCGCCATCCATGGCGGTAAAAAAAGGCCGCCCATTGAGCGGCCCTTAATTCGTGCTGCTGGAAGCGCCTCCGCCACCAGAACAGTCCTTTCCACGCAGCGGACTGAACAGCGCTGATCTACTTCAGTTTCGCGTCCGCGCGCAGCGCCTCGGCCCGGTCGGTCTTTTCCCAGCTGAACGTCGTGTACGTCTCGCCGTTCGCCGCCTTGACCTGTTGCGGCGCGCGGCCGAAGTGGCCGTAGCTCGCGGTCTGCTGGTACATCGGATGGATGAGATCCAGCATCTGCAGGATGCCGTACGGACGCAGGTCGAAGTGCTTGCGGATCAGCTTCTCGATCTTGTGGTCTTCGATCTTGCCGGTTCCGAACGTCGTCACCGAGATCGAGGTCGGATGCGCCACGCCAATCGCGTACGACACCTGCACTTCGCAACGGTCAGCGATGCCGGCGGCAATGATGTTCTTGGCGACATAGCGCGCGGCATATGCGGCCGAGCGGTCGACCTTCGACGGATCCTTGCCCGAGAACGCGCCGCCGCCGTGGCGGGCCCAGCCGCCGTAAGTGTCGACGATGATCTTGCGCCCGGTCAGGCCGCAGTCGCCGACCGGCCCGCCGATGACGAACTTGCCGGTCGGGTTGATATGGTACTTGGTGCCCTTGTGCAGCCACTTGGTCGGCAGCACGGGCTTGAGGATTTCCTCGCGCACCGCTTCGACGAGATCCTTCTGCTTGATCGACGGATCGTGCTGGGTCGACAGGACGACCGCATCGATCGCGACGGCCTTGCCGTTCTCGTAGCGCAGCGTGACCTGCGACTTGGCGTCCGGGCGCAGCCACTTGAGCTTGCCCTTCTTGCGCACCTTGGCCTGCTGCTCGACGAGGCGATGGCTGTAGAAGATCGCCGCCGGCATCATGTCCTTCGTTTCATTCGTCGCGTAGCCGAACATCAGGCCCTGGTCGCCGGCGCCCTGTTCCTCGGGATTCTTGCGGTCGACGCCCTGGTTGATGTCGGGCGACTGCTTGCCGATCAGGTTCAGCACGCCGCAGGTTGCGCCGTCGAAGCCGACGTCGGAGCTGTTGTAGCCGATGTCGAGGATGACCTTGCGGGTCAGCGCCTCGAGGTCGATCCACGCGCTGGTCGTGACCTCGCCGGCGACGATCGCCACGCCGGTCTTGACCATCGTCTCGCAGGCCACGCGCGCGCGCTTGTCCTGCGCGATGATCGCGTCGAGGACGGCATCGGAAATCTGGTCGGCGACCTTGTCCGGATGACCTTCGGAAACGGATTCGGAGGTGAAGAGATAGCTGCTCATCGTGGCCTGCTCGGGTTGGGGTTCATCCTGGATGCGGATGAATGGGCAAAAAGGTGGCGCATGATACACGCGTGCGGCCAAGTTTGCAGCCTTGCGCGGCTGCGGGGATGGGTGGCGGTTCAGGTTGCTCCGCGTCATCCCGATATAGACGGCTAAATGGCCAAAGGCCAGCGGCTGCCGGGATTCGCGGCCAGGCCCGGTCGCCACCCCGGCGCCGGCACGCTATTCTGGCCCCAAACAGGGGGAAATTCACGCCCTCGTCAGGGGATGCAGCCGTGCCCAGTCTCATCGTCGCCGACCACCCGCTGATCCAGCACAAACTGACCCTGATGCGCTGCCGGGAAACGGGCAGTGCCGAGTTCCGCCGCCTGCTGCGCGAAATTGCGGCGCTGCTGGCCTACGAGGTCACGCGCGATCTGCCGCTGACGACGCGCAAGATCGATACGCCGCTGACCAGCATGGACGCGCCGACAGTCGCCGGCCGGAAGCTGTGCCTGATTTCGATCCTGCGCGCCGGCAACGGACTGCTCGACGGCATGCTCGACATGATTCCGTCAGCGCGCGTCGGCCACGTCGGCCTGTTTCGCGACCCGGCGACGCTGGAAGCGGTCGAGTACTACTGCAAATTGCCGCCGGCGATCGGCGAACGCCTCGCCATCGTTGTCGATCCGATGCTCGCAACCGGGCATTCCGCCGTCGCCGCGATCACCCGCATCAAGCAGCGCGGTGCGCGCGCGATCCGCTTCGTCTGCCTCGTTGCGGCTCCGGAAGGAATCGGCAC
>DASSGP010000106.1:0-11441 GCA_035693405.1 Rudaea sp.
CGCTGGGCCTCGCCGAAGTTCGTGCTCGGCGAGAGCTACGGCGGCATGCGCACCGGCGGCGTCAGCTTCGCACTGCTGACGAAACATAACGTCGCGTTGAACGGCGTGATCCTGGTCTCGCCGTACCTCGATGTCGTGGCCGGCGCCGCCGGCCTGCGTGTCGACGAGCCGTACGTCAATTTCCTGCCGACGTTTGCGTCGACGGCGTGGTACCACCAGGCGCTGGCGAACCGCCCGGCCGAGTTGCAGCCGTTCCTGCGCGAAGTCGAGGCATTCGCACAGGACGTTTACGCACCGGTGCTGTTCAAGGGACGGCGCGCAAGCGCGGCCGAGCGCCAGAAGGTGCTGGAAGGATTGTCCCGCTACACCGGCGTCTCGGCCGACTACTGGGACAAGGCGAACCTGCGCATGGACGAGGGCCACTTCCTGCAGGAATTGCTGCGCAGCCGCGGCAAGGTCGTCGGCCGTGTCGATTCGCGCTACTCAGGCGGCACGATCGACCCGTTGTCTGAAACGATCCGCTACGACGCGTACAGCTCCGCCGTTGCTCCGGCCATCGTCGCGTCGTTCAATGACTACTACCGGCAGGAACTCAAGGTCGAATCCGACCGCCAGTACGTTCTGTCCGGCGGCGATGTCAACGAACACTGGGACGAGCGCCACGCACAGCCGGATCTCGGCGGCTACAAATCGCCGATCGCGAACACTGCGGTCGACCTCGCCCAGGCGATGACGATGAATCCGCGGATGAAGATCCTGATCGAACAGGGCTACTTCGACCTGGCCGTGCCGTATCGCAGCGTCGAATACGTCATCGATCACCTCGATGTTGCGCCGGAACTGCGTGCGAACGTGAACATCGAGTATTACGACGCCGGGCACATGATGTACGTGCACCCGCCGTCGATGGCGAAGTTCAAGAAGACCTTGAGCGACTTCGTCGGTGCGAACGTGCAGTAGGGCAGAGCGCAAACGCCAAATGGCTTGGTCTGGCGCTTCAACTTCGCTTGCTGCGCAAGCTACGCTCAGCGCGAACGGGTACGGGCGTACAGCGCGAACGGCCAAGGACTAACGTATCGCAGCCATACAATTGTGCGCCACGTTCAATATTCCGTTCGCCCCGAGCGTAGGTCCGCAGGACCGAAGTCGAGGGGTCTGGACGAGGGGTCCGGTATACTTGCCGGCGCACGTTCGACAGCCCAATCCCCATCCGGAGTTGCAGATGACTTTTCGCTCCATGCGCGTCACCGCTGCGCTGTTCGCAACTGCGGCCGTCAATCTCGCTTTTGCCGCGTCTCCACCGGTTACCGAGAAGCAGGCCGTCACCGACACGTTTTTTGGCGTCGCGGTCAGCGACCCATATCGCTGGCTCGAAGACAACACGAGCGCGAAGGGGCGCGAGTGGAACGAGGCTCAGAACGCCTTCACGCGCACGTACCTCGATGCGCTCCCGGTCCGCGAGACATTGAAGACGCGGTTGACCACGATGATCAAGGCGACGTCGCCGGAGTATTCCAGGCTGACGTCGGCTGGTGACCGGATCTTCGCGATCTACAACGATCCGCAATTCCAGCAAGCGATGCTCGTGAGCCTGACCGGGGACGCGAATCCGGCAAGTCGCAAGACCGTGCTCGATCCAAACAATCTCGACAAGACCGGACTGACAGCGATCGACTGGTACGAGCCGTCGCACGATGGCAAGCGCGTCGCAGTTTCGCTGTCGAAGGGCGGCAGCGAGGACGGCACGCTGCACGTTTACGATACGGTCAGTGGCAACGAAGTCGGTGAAGCGATCCCGCGCGTGCAATATCCGACGGCAGGCGGGTCGCTTGCCTGGGCCGGCGACGGCAACGGTTTCTGGTACACGCGCTATCCCGGTGACGAGAAGCCCGAGGCCGATCGCCACTTTTTCATGCAGGTGTATTTTCACACTATCGGCCAGGACTGGCAGAAGGATGCGCTCGCCCTCGGCACGCAGGACGGTGTGCCGCGCATTGGCGAGATATTCCTCGACAACCGCTACGCGCCCGATGTCGTCCTGGCGAGCGTGCAGAATGGCGACGGCGGTGAGTGGGCGCATTGGCTCGTCGATGGCGCCGGCAAGAAAACGCGGATCACGAAGTTCGAGGACAAGGTCGTCGCCGCGACGGTCGCGCCGGATCACTCGCTCTATCTCGTCTCGCGCCACGGGGCGCCAAACGGCAAAGTGCTGAAACTCGCGCCGGGCGTCAGCGATCTCGCCAAGGCCGCGACCGTCGTTGCGGAAGGGAAGGGTTCGATCATCACTGCTGATTCGAACACGCCGCGGACGCCAACGCTCACCCGCGACACGATGCTGGTGAGCTACATCGTCGGCGGACCCAACGAAGTGCAGGCGTTCGGACTCGACGGCAAAGCCCGCGGCAGGCTGGCGCTGCCCGAGATCGCCGCCTTCGGCAATATCGAGGCGCTGCCGGATGGCGACGTGCTGTTCGGCGTCTCGACGTATCTGCGGCCGCGCTACTACGCGCGCTGGCATGCGGCTGACGGTAAAATTGCGGAAACAAAGCTCGCCGTGGACAGTCCGGTCAAGTTCGACGACGCCGAAGTGACGCGCGAATTCGCGACGTCGAAGGACGGCACCAAGGTGCCCCTGAACATCATCCGACGCAAGGGCACGAAACTCGACGGCGCGAATCCGACGCTGCTGTACGGCTACGGCGGTTACGGCGTCAGCCAGCAACCGCGCTTCGCTGGCCCGACGACCCGGCTGCTGCTCGACGGCGGCGGCATCTATGTCGACGCGAACATCCGCGGCGGCAGCGAATTCGGCGAGCGCTGGCACGAGGAAGGCCGTCTGACAAAAAAGCAGAATGTGTTCGACGACTTCGCCGCGGCCGGCGAATACCTGATCAAGACAAAGTATACAGACCACGCGCGCCTGGCCATGCTCGGCGGTTCGAACGGCGGCCTGCTGATGGGCGCGATGATCACGCAGCACCCGCAACTTGCGCACGCGGTCATTTCGTCGGTCGGCATCTACGACATGGTGCGCGTCGAACTCGATCCGAACGGCTCGTTCAACACGACCGAGTTCGGCACGGTCAAGGATGAAGCGCAGTTCAAGGCGCTGTATGCGTATTCGCCTTATCACCACGTGCGCCAAGGCGAGAAGTATCCCGCCGTACTGATGATGACCGGCGCCAACGACGGCCGCGTCAATCCTATGCACTCGCGCAAGTTCACCGCCGCGTTGCAGGCGGGAACCGCGTCAGGATTGCTCGTCTATCTGCGCATCAGCACGAAGTCCGGGCACGGCATAGGCAGTTCGCTCGACGAGCGTATCTCGCAATCGGCTGACTGGATGACATTCCTGTTCGATCAGCTCGGGATGAAGCTCGACTAGGGAACCTCTGGACAAGCCGTCATCGCGCCAGCCGCTTCGCGCCGAGCAACGCTGTTTGAAGGACGATCCTGCTGGCTCGCGCGATGCGCGGGCCGGGGCAGCGGCGCGCACGTTGCCGCAAAACGACACGGCCGCGCTCGCCAGGATTGACGGAAATGTTCGGCGAAGCAAAACCCCAGCTAAATGCCGCGCGGACCTCTCGTCGCCGCAAAGCATTTTCGGCGTAACGTATCCGTCGGTCCCGGCAGGCGCTGTCGAAGGCGCTGTCGGGCGGATTCGGCCTTTCACATTTCACGGGAGACGATCATGAACATGAAGGTTCGAAACATTCGCGGCGCCGCTGCGTTGCTTGCCTTATCGGCGGCACTCGCCATCGGTTCGGTATCGGCGAAGGACGTCAAGGTCAACTTGACCGGCGCCGAGGAAACGCCGCCGGTGCAGACCTCGGCGTCGGGCAGCGGCATGATCAGTGTTGGCGACGACAAGACCGTCGGCGGCAGCGTGAAGACGATGGGAGTCGACGGCAATGCGGCGCACATCCATATCGGTGCCGCAGGCACAGCGGGCCCGCCGATCATTACGCTCACGAAGGGCGCGGATGGCACGTGGAGCGTTCCGGCGGGTTCCAAGCTTACCGACGATCAATTCGCGAGGTTCAAGGCCGGCGAACTCTACGTCAACGTGCACAGCGCCGCTCACAAGGACGGCGAGATTCGCGGGCAGCTAAAGTAACGCCACGGCACGTTTCAGGTCGCGCGCCAGCCGCTTTTGCTGGAGCAGCTGGCGCAGCGGATTTTCGACTCACCTCGCCTTGCTCTTCGGCGCGATGATTTGCGACAGCAAGTCCGGTTGCTGCGCGTTGCGGGCGAGGTGCGGATAAGCCAGGCCACCGTGCCAGTCGATGCGCAGCGCGCGCACGGTGTCGCCGCTTTCGACGATCAATTCGATCGGCTGCGCATTCTTCTCGGCGGCGACTATGACTTCCTTTGCCGCGTCTTCGTTCCACTTGCGTCCGCCGATCGCGATCAGCTTCGTTGCCGGGGCGAGCCCCGCGGCAAACGCCGGCGAACCGGTCACGACATCCGTTACTTTTCCATCTTCCTTGGCCCAGAAGCCGAGCGAGTGCGAGAAATCGGCGAACTTGGCGGACTTGGCGGTTGCATCGAGATAGGGATTCGGTTTGTCGTCCTGGACCAGCGTCCAGCCGCCGGCGGCGATGCCGCCAAGCGGCGCATGCGGTTGTATCTGTTCCACCCGCATACGCAGGAATGAGTCCCAGTCATACGGTTCGACAGCGTTCAAGGCAGTGACTACATCGTTGCGCGAGTACGCGCGCACGGCCGGAGCGCTGTCTGCGCCACCGAAGAACGCCCGGCAGAAATCATCGAGCGAGCGCTTGCCTCCGCTGCGCGTGCGAATCAGCACATCGGCCTCGAGCCAGATCAACGCGCCTTCCGCATAGTAGTCCAGCGCGCGGCGTTCGCCAGTCCACTCGTTCGGCGCCTGGCCGTACTGCGGCACGGCGACGGCGGTGTCGAGCAGTGGGCGCCAGGTGCGCCCCGGCCGGAGACGCTCCTGCTGCGCGGCAACGAACGCCAGGTAGTCACGCATGAATTCCGCCGAACCGAATCCCGCGCGGCCGCGCAATACGAAATCGCCGAGGTAGCGCGTCATGCCTTCGTACACCCAGAGCAGGTTGTCTTCGAGCGGCTGCTGAAAGTTGCCGTGCACAAGCCCTTCCGGCCGCCGGTACTTGCCATTCCACGAATGAACGTACTCGTGCGAGAAGACCGATGCCCAGCGCTGCATGAACTCGGGCTTCGTGAACAGCGACTCGTTCATGCGGATGTCGGTCGATTCGTGATGCTCGACGCCATTGGTAGTGAGCGTGTCGCCGAGCCCGACCAGCCAGGCGTATTGGCGATAGTGACGCGCACCGAACAGCGCTTCGGCTTCGGCAACGACGCGGCGCAGCTTGGCAATATCGTCGTCCTTGATTGCAAGGTCAGCGGATGCGTCGGCAAAGATGCTCAGCCGTGTCGACGGCGCCTGCGGTGTCAGCGGAATCAGGCGGGAAAACTCACCCGTGAAAAACGGCGAGTCGACGAGGGCAGCGGCGGACATTTCCGGCAGCACGACGAGCCCAGGTTCGGTGCGTTCGCCGCGCATCGGTGTGTCATAAACCCAGGCAGTGGGGATGCGAACGCGAGCGCGCACCGGCAGCGTGCCGGCATCGGCCGAATCCGGCAGAAGCAATAAATGGTTGAACAGCACGATCGCCAGGTGCGGCGTCATGTTCGGCGTGTTGCCGTAGCCGCCGCTGCCATAGGAGGCTTGCGGCGACAGATAGTCGAAGTCCGCGACGATTTTCGCGACGCCTTCCGGAACGGCAACTCTGAAGCGGAATGCATCAAGTGGATCGCGCGTCCACGCCAGCGTCCGGTCGCCGGCCGTGAAGTTCAAGCCGGTGACCTGCTCGATCGGCCCGGTCGGTCCGTGTTCGCCCTGGGTCCATTTCGGATAAACCACAATCATCTCGCCCGGCGTGGCCGAAAGGGTCATGTGTGCGTGCTGGATCCCGCGCTGCACGTCGCGTGTATCGACTTCGAGTTCGATGACTGCCGGTTCGGCCGCGCGTGCAATCGAGATCGACAACCAGACGCACAGACACGCGATTGCGCGGCCGGCCTGACGCGATGCCGGCGAAACGATTTTCGATCTCATAGTCCGGATTTTTCCTGTTGGCCGAATTCCTGCGGGTTCCGAATCATCCATGGACGCCCGCCGGTTCACAAGTTTTTTGTTGCGCATGTCGGTTCGCGCAGCTGCTTCTCGTAAGTAGAAGGGTACGAGCCGCCGCGAAAGGTGGGGTGGGGCTGCACGAGTGACGGTCCCTGAGCAGCGAACCGGTTCGTTGTCGACGGGAGTGGCGCATGTTGTCTCACGGAAATTCCGGTTTGAAGCAGGGTCTGTCCCTGGCGCTGCTCGCCGTGTTGCTGGCCACCGCTGGCGTCGCGCATGGTGCCAGCCAGTTCACGCTTGCCGGCGGAGTCAAGCCCACGACCGGCATCGCTGTCGACGATGACCTGGATGTGCTCGTGAATGGCGTGAGCATTTATTCGGATGGCAGCGCCGGGTCCGGCACGCGGCCGCCAATCTCGTTCATGGGCAACGTCGGCGACACCGTGCATGTAGTCGTTCGCGATACCTTTGGCACGTGTTCGAAGCTTTCTCCAATCTATCTGTTCAATGCGACATTCCAGGCCGTGCTGGCCGCTCCCGGATTCGACCGCGGTTGCCTGCTGCCGCCGGTCGACCAGGGTGTCAGCTACGACGTCAGTTTCGTCGTGCCGGATTTCAGTTGCCGACACGGCGAGATCCTGGTGAGTGCCGGCTACGGCATCGTGCTGAAGGTCAATCCGGTTACGGGAAAACGCGCATTGTTCAGCGACTTCACCAATGCGCTGCAAGGCGCCACAGGATTTCCCGGCAGAATCGCCGCTGGCGATTGCGACGCGGTCTATGCAACCGATCAGGCGTCGGACCAGGCCGCCAAGCTGTTCAAGGTTCTGCCGGACGGCACGCGCATTTTGCTCAGCGATGCCAAGAATGTCGCGCAAGGTCCTGCCTGGTACACGACATTCGGTCTCGGCATCGACCTCGATGGGAGCATACTCGTCACGGATCGCGGCCAGGGCGGCGGCGGCAATTTCGCCGGTTTGTGGAGCGTCGATGCGACGACCGGATTCCGCACGCAGATCATCGACTCGGGTTCCCTCAACGGCGGCCACTCGGCGCCCGAGAGCGTCGTGGTCGACGCCGGCGGCAACATCTTCATGGGTGACGCCGAGGGTCCAACCTGGCTCGGCGGTGCCGGAACCTACTGCTACGAGTACGGTGACTGCGGTGCGCTGTTCGCCGTCAATCGCACAACCCACGCGCTGACCGTGCTGACCGACTTCGGTAACCCCGCGCAGGGGCCGCGCGGAAATGACGGCGGGTATTCGCTCGCGCTCGACAACGACGGAACGTTTCTCATGGTCGATCCGTATTATTCGATCAACAACGTCGATGTCGGCGCATTGTTCCGCGTCGACCCGGCCGGCGTGCCGGCCGGCGCCCGCAGCGTGCTGACGACGCAGTTGACACACTTCAGCACAGTCGCCCTCGGCACGGATGGCTCGATTCTCCTTGGAGACTGCAATACGCCGACGTCAGGTGGTCTTGGCGGCGGCATATGCACAGTCGATCGCGTGACCGGGGTGCAAGCCGTGTTGAGCGATCTCGGTGATCCGCTTCAAGGCCCGACGGGACTTCCGCTGTCCATAGCCGTGTTGCGTGGCGGAAACATCATCTTCGGTAGTGGATTCGAGCCGCCGCCGCCGCCATAGTCGTCCGCCGGGCCGTAGGCGCATCTTCCTGTATCGGCCAGTCGAATTGGCCGAAGCACCGGAGCATACTCCGCAGACCGGACCGGACCGACTCCTCGGAATACCGGCCGGAAACCAGAGGGGAATACCCATGAACCGTGCAACGTTCGCAGTACCCGCATTGCTGCTGCTTGCTCTTGCGGCACCCGCGTTGGCGCAGGACGCGGTCAAAGTTGACGCCAAGCATTACAAAGTCGAGTTCGAAAACGCCAAGGTGCGCGTGTTGCGCGCCAGTTACGGCCCGCATGAGAAGTCGGTCATGCACTCGCATCCCGATGCCATAGCGGTTTTCCTCAGCGATGGCCAGGCAAAATTCACGTTTCCCGACGGCAAGACCCAGGATGCGCCGATAAAGGCGGGCACGACGATGTGGACACCAGCCACGACGCACCTGCCGGAGAATGTCGGCGACAAGCCGTTCGAAGTGCTAGTCATCGAATTGAAGGGCAAACCTGCGAAGAAGTAACCCGCCGAGCATTCGCCGGCGGGCGGTGCCTCGGCATCGTTCGCTGCGCGATTCATCCGGAATCGGAGCAGGGCGGGCCTCGGCCCGCTCTGTCTCGTCGCACAGGTCCGTGCCTCGAACGCGATATCGCGATCAGGAATATCCGCCGACCGCACCAGCCAGGACAGCGACGCAATCGGCATCGAGCTTGAGTGTCGCAAGATCGTCGGCACGCGTGACGCCGCGCGTGAGCATGGCCAGCGGCATGCCGGCGGCGTGCGCCATGCGAGCGAATCGATAGCCCGAATACACCATCAGCGACGAGCCGACGACAAGCATCGCATCGGCCATGCGCAACGCATCATGGGCGGTGGCAACGCGTTCGCTCGGAACATTCTCTCCAAAGAACACGACGTCCGGCTTGAGCAGTCCGCCGCAGACGGCGCACCGAGGCGGGCAAAAGCCACCGGCGTCCGCATGTTCGAAATCGGCATCGCCGTCCGGTGCGATTGCGGCGGTGAGGTTGGCCCATTGCGGATTCGCGTCGGTCAGGATTTTCTGCACATCCGCCCGCGCGACACGCGCGCCGCAATCCAGACAGATCACCTGATCGATGCGGCCATGCAAGTCGATCACTGTCCGTTGACCGGCGCGCGCATGCAGGCCATCGACGTTCTGCGTAACCAGCGCGGTGGTACGCCCGCGCAACTCAAGTTCGACAAGCGCCTCGTGCGCGCGGTTCGGTCGGGCACGCGCGACAGCAGGCCAGCCGACGAAGCTGCGCATCCAGTAGCGTCGGCGCATCGCCGGATCGCGGATGAATGCCTGATACGTGATTGGCGCGCTTCGCTTCCACAACCCATCCGGTCCACGATAGTCGGGAATGCCGGACGCTGTGCTGATGCCGGCGCCAGTCAGCACGAAGATGCGATCAAATGCGGATAGCCATTGCCGCAATTGTTCGGCGGATTCGACAGCGGCGTCGGCTAACAGGGATACGGCGGCCATGCCCATATGCTAGCAAAGGTCCCGGACTCGTCATTTGCGAACCACCGCGGCAGACGCGGTGCGACGGTTCCGGGGCCTGACTCGTCCATGTGCTGATGCCGCAGTGCGTGGGAGCGGATTTCACGGAGTACGCACCGCAAATGCGCCCTTGAAGGAGAGTGAGGTGAGGTTTGCCATGAGAGAGATCTTGATCGGCATCGCACTTGCGGTTTTGCCGCTTGCAGCGGTCGCGCAATTCGCGGCGCCCCAACTCACGGTTTCGCAGAGTCCGGCGGGCGAGGTCGTTGCGTCAGTCTATGCGCAGATACCCCCGTGCGGAATAACCGCCAGCGGCGAGAACCCGTCGTTCCATGTCGATGGCACGGTCATCGAAGTCACGCAGCCGCTGTTCGCGATTGCGTGCGTAACCAACCCGCCGCCTTACATCGTCTACCAGCGCAGCGTGAACTTCGGCGTTCTGGCGCCCGCAACATACAGTGTGAACTGGAGTTTTCCGGTGGTGTCGGGCAGCTACACGGTCGCCGGGAGCGAGTTCCATATCGGGCCCGGAATTACCGGCAACTGGTACAACCCCAACCAGATCGGCCAGGGTTTCGCTGTCGAGGTTCTGCGCGACAACTCCATGCTGGCCGAGTGGTTCACGTACGCGCCTGAAAATGGCCAGGCGTGGATCGTCGCGCAGGGACCGATCAGCGGCAACATGGCGGTGCTGCAGGGCTATCAAGCCGTCGGCTCAGGCGGAAAGTTTTTCCCGAACTTCGATCCATCGGGCATACAGAACCAGTTCTGGGGCACGATCACGATGACCTTTGCTGATTGCAACAACGGTACGGTGTCGTGGCAACCCATCAGCCCCGGCTACGTCGCCGGCACGATGGCGATCCAGCGCCTGACACTGCCCGCGGGTCTCGCCTGTCCTTAGCTGCATGCGCTGAGCAAGGTTTGCCCCGCCGCAATTCGCCCGTGGCCGGGCTTCTCAGCTGGCAAGATCGTCGAGAATCGGACAATCGGGCCTCTGGTTTCCGCGGCAGTGTTTCGCCAGGTCGAGCAATGTGCGTTGCATCGCCTGCATCTCGAGGATCTTCGCACCGAGTTCCATGGCATGCGCCTGCGCGAACTTCTTTACTTCCGAACTCGCACGATGCTGGTCGCCCCACAGCGCAAGCAGCGTTTCGATCTGCTTCATCGAGAAACCCAGGTTGCGCGCACGCTTGATGAAACGCAGGCGATGAAGGTCGGCGTCGGCATACAACCGGTAACCAGCGAAGGTGCGGCTCGCTTGCGGGATCAGGCCGACGCTTTCGTAGTGCCGGATCATCTTCGCGCTGACGCCGGTTCTCGTCGAGGCGTCGCCGATGTTGTGGTAACCCTGTTGCCTGGCGTCGGCCAACTCCGGCCGTGATGCTTGCCTGACCATGTCACAGACTCCGCGGTCGTTCCGATTGCCAGCGAGTCTAAACCTTACAACGATGGAAAGGTCAACGATTTGGCGGAGGGAGCGCGGTTTCTCTGCACGCGCTTGACCTTCCCCCAGGGTGAAGCCTCAGCCTTTGCTCGACGGCATCCCGCCGTGACCAATGGAGAACGCCATGAATGCTGCAAATGTCGAAAAGAAAACCTGTGCCTGTTGCAAGTGCGCGCAATGCAACTGTGCCGAATGCCGCTGCTGCAAGTGCGAGGATTGCGGGTGCTCAGGCAAGTAATGGACAACGAGAAAGGAGCCGAAAGGCTCCTTTCCCGGTCCCGAATTCCCCCTCGCGTGCTGGCTTACGGCGCGGACTGAACCGGTTCGACCGGCGTGCCGTTGGCGTATACCGCAGCGGAAACGGGCGAACCGTGGAACGACGCCGGCGGCAGCGGAACTTCCGTGATCAGCCCGAGAGCCTCGGCTTCTTCGATCTGTGCAGTCGTCGTGAAGTGCGTCGAGGCTGTTTCGATCGAGTTGAACAGCACCATTATCGGGAGCCAGCTGACTTCGAACTCGCCGCCGCCGAGACGAGGCGCCGTCGGCATATCGGCAATATGGTCGTGCCCCCAGACGCCGTTGGCATACACGTCCGGAGCCATCGCCTCGGCGAGGCCGGCAAGCAGCGGGCCATGGTCCGGGCAATTGTCCAGCGGCTGATGCGCACAGATCACCGTGCCGATCGCGCCGCTGACTTCCGTCGGATAC